>JAKMFM010000248.1 GCA_022425445.1 Planktomarina sp. | reverse complement strand
TCCGCTGCTGGCGGCCAAACTGCAACGATGTTCATTGGTATTGCGTTCGCAGAAGCTTTGGGGATCTTCTCATTCCTCGTCGCTCTGCTGCTGATGTTCGCAGTATAATCCATCCGTTCCTAAAGGTTCTGGGGCCTCATTGAGGTCCCGGTTCGCCCTCAGGTATTGGAGGAATTGATATGGCAACACAGACAACAGATGCGGGTCAAGCCGCGGCGGGTGCTGCAAAAGCAGGCATGCCACAGCTCGATTTTTCGACCTTCTCGAACCAAATTTTTTGGTTGGTCATAACGCTTGTTCTGATCTACTTCGTATTGTCGCGCATTGCTCTGCCGCGTATCGGTGGTGCTTTGGCGGATCGTGCGGGTACGATCACCAATGATCTGGCTGAAGCGGAAGACTTGAAAAGTCAGGCGCTTGCGGCGGAACAGGCCTATGAAAAAGCGCTGGCCGATGCCCGCGCTGAGGCTCAGAATATCAACGTTGCGATGCGCGCTGAAATTCAGAGTCAGTTGGATGAGGAATTGGCTAAGGCCGATGCTCAGATCTCTGCTCGAACAGAGGAAGCGGCAGCAGCGCTGGCGGAAATTCGCAAATCGGCGAAAGCCAATGTAAAGACTGTCGCCAAGGCAACAGCAAAAGAAATCGTTGCAGCGATGGGCGGCACGGCAGATGCCAAAAACGTAACAGCCGCTGTGACTGCACGGATGAAAGGCTAAGACATGAAATATATCTCAGCCCTACTGTTGACAGTTGTAGCCTCACCGGCGTTTGCCGCCAGTGGGCCATTCTTCTCGCTCTACAATACCAATTTCGTGGTCATGGTGGCGTTTATCGGCTTTGTGGCTTTGGTTCTGTATCTTGGCGTGCCCAGAATGCTCGGCAAGATGCTAGATGACCGCGCGGATGGTATTCGATCCGAATTGGAAGAAGCGCGTTCGTTGCGCGAAGAGGCGAAGGCCCTGCTGGCGTCTTATGAGAAAAAGCAAGCTGAAGTCCAAGCGCAAGCCGACCGGATTGTGGAGGCCGCGCGTGTCGAGGCCGCTGCAGCGGCCGAGCAGGCCAAGGCTGACATCGAAAACTCTGTTGCTCGCCGCATGGTCGCAGCGGAGGAGCAGATTGCATCGGCTGAAGCCGCAGCGATCAAAGATGTGCGTGACGAAGCGATTATTGTCGCCGTTTCTGCAGCCCGCGACATTATCGAAAATCAAATGACTGCAGCTGATGGCAACGGTTTGATTGACGATGCCATTGAACAGGTTGGCTCAAAGCTACACTAGCTGGTCATGTAAATTGTGGAAAAAGCCCGAGGTGTGAACCTTGGGCTTTTTTTGTGCCACGCGCATCTGTGCTGGTGGCACTTTTGGATGAGGTGAGTTCAGGGGCGGTCTAACGCATGAGAAAAGCGCAGCTTGGCGACCTCCTCGTTTTTGTTGGCGCGCTCCTGTTCTTTCAAAACGCCACCAACGAAATCTAAGTGGAGATGCACCGCATGCCTTGCGGCTTCTGGGTTACGCGCTTGGATCGCATCATTGATTGCGCCATGTTGTTGCAGCAGTTGTGACCGGCCGCTCTTTTGTCGAAATGTTGCTTTACGGTTATAAAACACCCCGGTCTGTAGGAGCTCATACATGGAGCGCATCATATGCAGCATCACCACATTATGGCCTGCCTCGCAGATCGACATATGAAACTGCGCATCCAATCGCGCCTCTTCTTCTATTGAGCGTTTGGACTGCGCCACCTCCATTTTTTTGTAAATGGCGTTGATGACCTTGAGGTCGGTATCAGACCCGATGCGGGCAGCGCGTTCCGCGGCCAGACCCTCTAAATCTTTGCGAAATGCTAGATAGTCGTAAACAGCCTCATCGTGGGTTGAAAATAGCCGCATGAGGGCGGGGGAGAATGCGGAGCCCAATACTTCTGCCACAAAAATTCCTGCTCCGGCGCGCGCCGTGAGGAGCCCAGCCTGCTGCAACTCACTCAGAGCTTCCCGAAGTGACGGGCGCGATACGGCCAGCTTTTCCGCCAGTTCCCGCTCTGAGGGCAAGCGTTCCCCTGGGCGTAAAATACCACGCAGGATCAGTTGTTCGACCTGCCGAACAACTGATTTTGATAATTTTTCGGAATCTATTCTTTGAAACGGCATGAGTTCTCCCATAGATTGGCCAAACTATATGACCAGTCTATGAGAACGCAACCGTTATAGAGAGAAACGGCGTTGCGTCACTTCAGCCAATGAGTGACAGGCACCTGGATACAGGCGAGATTATACGTTTGGCCGGATTACAATTTCGACGCGGCGGTTCTGCGCACGGCCCGTGGCTGAAAGATTGCTGGCCACCGGTTCATTCTCACCCCGGCCGATGGTGCGCAGGCGTACCGCAGGGACCCCGTTGTTTATCAGAACGTTAGCGACGGCAGTCGCGCGGCGTTGTGACAGGGCTTGGTTGTAGTTGGCGCTTCCGGTGTTGTCAGTATGGCCTTCGATCAAGATCGTGGAGTTCGGGTAGGCCTGTAAATTGCCGGCCACAACGCCCAAGTCGCGGCGCAAATCACTGCGCACGGCGGCGCTGTCCATGGCGAATAGAATGTCCTGTGGCATCGTGACGATCAGCTCGGATCCAGTGTTCGTAACATCGACTTGATCATTGTTGAGATCTCGGCGCAGATCCGCGGCTTGTTGATCCAGCGTTTGACCAATTACATTCCCGGCCGACGCTCCAACAATAGCGCCTATAATAGCCCCTTTCTTGCGGTCCTCTTTGCTCGACATTTCCATGCCAGCGATGGCGCCGATCATCCCTCCCATAATCGTGCCAGCAGTGGTGTTGTCACCCGGATTGCTATTGGCTGCGCTCTGTGGCGTGACGCAGCCGGTAAGCACCAACAATGCGGATCCGGCGAGTGCAGAAGATAAAAATTTCATGGTGAGCTCCTTAAATCAGGCCAATTTTTTGTAGCGCTGTTTTATGGGGGGATGCCTATCTATGCGCAACTCACGTATTTGTGTAACGGCAAGGCTTCGCTCATGGCGGGGCGGCGTTAAGAGACATCGCCGAGAATTTCGGTTTAGTTTCGTTCGAATTCTTCATATAGAGCTGTCATGGCGAAACAACTTCCATATCTGGTAATGCGCGAAATTTTCTCGCGGTTTGAAAACAGCGAACCTGAACCAAAGGGGGAGCTTCATCATGTGAATGCCTATACGCTCGTGGTGGCCGTGGCGCTTTCGGCGCAGGCGACTGACAAGGGCGTTAACAAAGCCACTGAGACTTTGTTTAAAATTGTGGATACGCCGCAAAAGATGCTCGATCTTGGTGAAGAGGGGTTGATCGACCATATCAAGACCATCGGGCTTTACAAAACCAAAGCTCGCAACGTGATCAAGATGGCGCAGATTTTGGTGGCAGACTTCGGCGGCGAGGTGCCGAATTCGCGCGCTGCCTTGCAAAGCCTGCCGGGGGTCGGACGCAAAACTGCAAATGTCGTGTTGAATATGTGGTGGCAGCAGCCTGCACAGGCGGTGGACACGCATATTTTTCGAGTGGGAAACCGCGCTGGCATTGCGCCGGGAAAAACGGTCGATCAGGTTGAACGGGCGATTGAAGATAATGTGCCGGCAGATTTTCAGTTGCACGCCCATCATTGGCTGATATTGCATGGGAGATATATTTGTGTTGCGCGCAAACCCAAGTGTCGCGCCTGCATTATCAGTGATTTATGCCAATTTGAGGAGAAAACTCAGTGAGCAAAACCTATCAGGTGGTTGGTATCGGAAATGCCGTATCAGACGTTATTGCGATCAGCAGTGATGAATGTTTGGCTAAAAATGGGGTTGAAAAGGGCATCATGCAGCTGGTCGATCAGCCGCGCGCTGAAGCGCTCTTCGCAGCGATGGAGAGCCGGACAGAAACGCCTGGTGGATCTGTGGCCAACACGATTGCAGGGCTTGGATCTTTGGGTCTTCGTACGGCTTTTATCGGACGGGTTGCCAATGATGACTTGGGTCGTTCCTACGCTTTGGCAATGCAAACAGAAGGTACGGATTTTCCAAACCCGCCGGTGCGCAATGCGGTGCTTCCGACGTCGCGGTCAATGATTTTCGTGTCACCTGATGGTGAGCGTTCAATGAACACCTATCTTGGAATTTCATCAGATGTCGGACCAGAAGATGTGTCCGATGAGGTGGTCACTGACTGTGAAATACTATTCCTTGAGGGATATCTCTTTGACAAGGAGCCGGGCAAAGAGGCGTTTCGCAAGGCTGCATCATTGGCACGGTACTCTGGTGCGCGCGCTGGAATTTCACTGTCTGATCCTTTTTGTGTGGATCGGCATCGCGATGACTTTCGTACTTTGGTGTCGGGCCCATTGGATTTTTTCTTATGCAATGAAGAAGAGCTGAAGTCGCTGTATCAAACGGATGACCTGGCAAAAGCGCTCAAAATGGGGGCCGCTGATTGTGAATTGGTGGTGTGCACGCGCTCGGAACAGGGTGTCTCGATATGCCAGGCGGATGCACGTTGGGATGTGCCGGTTGTCCCAGTGATCCCGGTGGACGCTACAGGTGCAGGCGATCAATTTGCCGCTGGCTTCCTATATGGGGTGGCCCGAGGGCTTGATCTTGAGACCTGCGGCAAGATAGGTAGTATTGCCGCAGGAGAAGTGATCGGACACATCGGTCCGCGCCCCGCCACGTCGATCGCA
>JAKMFM010000241.1 GCA_022425445.1 Planktomarina sp. | reverse complement strand
CGGGTATTCTCAACCTTCAATTGGGGCGCATCTTTCGGCATTACAATGACGGCTGGAACCCCATGCAGACGCGCGGCCAGCGCCACGCCCTGCGCATGATTGCCTGATGAAAAAGCAATGACACCCGCCGACCTCACCTCAGGTGCAAGAGCCGAGACCGCAGACCAGCCGCCGCGGAATTTAAACGACCCGGTATGCTGCAAAGCCTCCGCCTTGACCCAGACCCTGCGCCCCGCGATCTCATCGACAAAGGACGAATTGAGCAGAGGGGTACGCCGCGCTTGCCCCTCCAGACGTTGGGCCGCGGCCCGTATCATCTCAATGTTCATGTTCTACACCCCTGCTATCGCCGGTATCCCAGTCAAATCTTGCAACTGATGGTGCGGGGTCCATGGCAGACGGTCCACCGGCTCACCGCTCCGGTTCACCCAAACGGTCTCAAAGCCATATTCCGCCGCCGCTGCCGCATCCCAACCGTTGGAGGAGACAAAAAGTACCTCCTCAACCCGACACCCGAAATGCGTACCTACCAGGTCATAAACCCGGCGGTCTGGCTTGAAAATACCGACAGATTCAACCGACAACACCGCATCCAGCCGATCTGTAAGCCCGGCCGATGCAACGGCACCGTCCAACATATCTGGTGAACCATTGGACAAAATAGCCGTGTTGAGGCCCGCCGCCTTGAGTGCCGCAAGCATTGCTGGCACTTCGTCATAGGCCGCCAAGCTCCAATAGAGATCCAACAGGTCTTTTCGCAAACGCGCGCCCGAGACGCCATTGGCCTCCATCGCCCAATCAAGCCCATCTTGGGTCACCTGCCAAAAATCAGTGTGGGCGCCCATCACAGCCCGCAACCAACTGTATTGCAGCTGTTTTTGACGCCAATCGCCAGCCAATTTTGCCCAATTTTCTGCAATTTCAGCATTTTCCGGGCGGCCAGCTGCTTCGCGGGCCGCAGAGGCCACATCGAACAAAGTCCCGTAGGCGTCGAATACGCAGGTTGTGATAGCCATAGAATCCTCCATAAGATGTGCGCAACGATAGCGACAATCGCCAAAAGGGGAAGAGCCATGCAAGTCTTCGACAAATCCGGGATGCATATTCATTATCGCGACGAGGGTGACCCACAGGGCGCTCCTTTGGTCTTTTCAAATTCATTGGGCACAGATATGCGGCTTTGGGATCAGATCATGCCTTTGCTGCCCGAAGGTCTACGCATCATCCGGTATGATATGCGGGGGCACGGTCTAAGCGATTGTCCCGAGGCCCCCTATTCCATGGGTGCGCTCATCTCTGATGCGGAAGCGCTGCTCGATCACTTAAAGATTACATCCTGCCTCTTTGTTGGTCTGTCTATCGGCGGTATGGTTGGCCAGGGGCTGGCGAGCAAAAGGCTCGATTTGATCCGGGCCATGGTTCTTTCAAACACTGCTGCAAAGATCGCCACCAAGGATCTGTGGCAAGACCGGATTGACAGCATCCGAAAAGATGGCATTGGGCCCGTAGCCAGCGCCACAATGCAGCGGTGGTTTAGCCCTGAAATGTACGGCACGCAGGCTATGGCGCCCTGGGCCAATATGCTGCGGGCCACACGCGAGGAGGGCTATATTGGCTGCGCTCATGCGATTTCTGGAACAGATTTTCTGACTCCAACATCGGCTTTGCGCTTGCCGGTTATGGGCATCGCCGGAGATCATGACAGCTCAACCCCACCCGATTTGGTACGCGAAACCCTCGCGCTGATCCCCGGCAGCAGCTTTCACATCATCCGCGGCGCGGGCCATCTGCCCTGCGTTGAGCAGCCGGTGCGATTTGCTCAGCTCTTGAGCGATTTTTTGCGGGCAACCGGACACATCTCATCCCTCTCGGAGTCCTGATATGACCAAACCCCTGGCCTTTACCTTCATCATTGTCACGCTGACAATTGATGCCATGGGCATTGGCCTCATTATTCCTGTGATGCCAGATTTGCTGCAAGACATTGAGGGTGGAGATCTTGGCAATGCCGCCATTTGGGGGGGGGTTTTGTCCATGGTCTTCGCCTTGATGCAATTTCTTTTTGGGCCAACCATCGGCTCGCTCAGTGACAGATACGGACGCCGTCCCGTCCTGCTGGTCTCATTGCTTGTGATTGCCGTTGATTATGTCGTCATGGGGCTGGCTCATTCGATCTGGCTGCTGGTTCTGACCCGCGTCATTGGCGGCATCGCCGCCGCCACCCAAGCCACCGCCGCTGCCTTCATCTCGGACATCTCGACCAAGGACAACCGTTCCGCCAACTTCGGCATCCTCGGCGCCTCCTTTGGTGTTGGCTTTGTGCTGGGGCC
>JAKMFM010000157.1 GCA_022425445.1 Planktomarina sp. | reverse complement strand
GTGCGCCAAAACATCCTCTGCGGTGGCCGATGCTGGCAGCACAGTGACATCGCAGCCAACGGACGCCAGGCACCGCAAGATATTGCGCTTTGCGCCGTAATCTACGGCAACAACCTTATATTTGGGGGCTTCATGGGCAACATAGCCCTCTGGCCAGGCCCAGCGTTTTTCATTCCATTTGTAGGACTGTGTACAGCTCACCTCTTTGGCGAGGTCCAGGCCTTCGAGTCCAGCGAAGCCTTTGGCTTGCGCCAGAAGGTCCTCGATATCGAACACGCCGCCTGGATTGTGGCACAGGGCGACATGTGGCGCACCCTGTTGGCGGATGGCGCGGGTGAGGCGACGGGTGTCAATTCCACCTATGGCGATGCGCCCGCGTGCCGCAAGCCAAGGGCCGAGCTCATCGCGTGCGCGCCAGCTTGAAGGCTCAGTTGGATCCCATTTCACCACCATGCCGGCAGCAAATGGATCTGCGGTTTCATCATCCTCTGATGTGATCCCAGTGTTGCCAATATGCGGGAAGGTGAAGGTTACGATTTGGCCCGCATAGGAGGGGTCTGTCATAATCTCCTGATAGCCTGTCATAGCGGTGTTGAAACAGAGTTCGGCAACGGTGGTTCCGGTGGCTCCAAAGCCATGCCCGTAAAAAATGGATCCGTCCGCGAGCACAAGGCAAGCAGTCGGTTTTTGGTTCGATGACATTGTCATGAAAATACCCCTGGCAGATTGCCGTGGTGTTAGTCGTTGACGCGCTGGGGGTCAAGGGTGCGGCGGTGCCATGAGCGTTGTAAAATGATTGTTCAGCGGGTATATACCAACATCTTAACAGATCGAGGATGATTGGATCATGAGTTTGCGGGATCGTTTGAGCGTATCGCTGAAAGAAGCGATGAAGGCCAAGGATGCAACGCGATTGATGACACTGCGTCTCATCAATGCGGCGATTAAAGACCGTGACATTGATGCGCGGTCAGAGGGAACCGATGCCGGGGTCTCTGACGGCGATTTATTGGCCATTTTGAGTAAAATGGTCAAACAACGCCAAGAAAGCGCGCGGGCCTATGAAGAGGGTGGGCGGCTTGAATTGGCGGAGAAAGAACGGGCTGAGATTGTCATCGTTGAAGAATTCTTGCCGCGGCAATTGAGTGCGCAAGAGGTCGAACAGGCGATTGCTGATGCTATCACCGCGTCTGGCGCGAATTCGATTCGCGATATGGGGAAGGTCATGGGTGTTTTGAAAGCCAAATACACAGGCCAGCTCGATTTTGGAAAAGTTGGCGGCATGGTCAAAGCACAACTGAGCTGATCGGCCTGCCGCTCGACTGGATCAGCCGTGCCGTGCGGCGTTCAGAAAGGCCAATTGCAGATCCGTGGCCAAAACTGGTCGCTCGTCTTGGGATAAAAACGCGCCAATTTCCACCACACGCCCGCCACCGCGCAGGGTGAGATATTGTGGCACCGGTCCATCTTCTTTGCTGATTTGGACCTCCACCCAATAGGGGTTGGCGCGCCATTCTTGCAACTGGCCATTGGGATTGATGCGGCGCAGAACGGCCAGATCACTCCAAAGTTCAAACTCTTCACGCACTTGACCGCGCCGCCAGCTGGCTTTGAGGGCCAGCCAAATCGCGCAGAGGGCACTCCCAAGTGCCGCGGCAATGACCCAAAGTACCGTGTGACCCAAAAAGGCCAATAGCGGCACAGCCATGAGGCCCGCGGTTGCGCCAATGAAGCCAGCAAACCCTTCACGGCTCAGCGCATTATGTGCGCTGAGAGACAGCCGAAGACCGGGCTGGTGACTGGATTTCGCGCATAACTGCGCATGTTCTGGAGGGTTGGACCATTCGTAGGGCATGTGGGGGAGGTAAACTGAAAAGCCTTGAGGTCCACTGCGCCATAATGTCATATGATGCTTGCGGGCTAGAATATCCGGGTAAATATGTATCGCCCGGCGGTCATACTAGACAGCATCTGACGGTCTTCGGTTTGTCTTGGCAAGAGCCTTGCTGCCCGAGAAGGCGGCGCATGTAAAAAGGCCCCGGAAATCCGAGGCCTTTTCTATAATCGCTTAATGCATATCGCTCTTAATGCGCGGAGCTTTTGTCCCAGTCTTCCTGTTTCGGAAGAATTTCAAATGTGTGCTCAGGTGGTGGGGATGGGATAGTCCATTCCAACGTGTCGGCCCACTCGTTCCATGGGTTGTTCGCGGCGACCCTGCGCCCTGCAAAGACTGCATAGGCGATGATACCGATGAACAACAAGAAGGAGGCGAAGGAGAGGAAGGCACCCCAGCTTGACCAATAGTTCCAGTAGGCAAAAGCCTCAGGATAATCGATATAACGGCGTGGCATACCTTGGCGCCCGAGGAAGTGCTGCGGGAAGAAGGTGATGTTTGTGCCGATAAAGAACATCCAGAAATGAATCTTGCCGAGTGTTTCATTGTACCAACGGCCCGCCATTTTTGGCAGGTAGAAGTAGACACCCGCGAAGATACCGAAGGCTGCCGCAATCGCCATCACATAATGGAAGTGTGCAACTACATAGTAAGTGTCATGATAAGCCCGGTCGACAGCTGCTTGCGACAGAACGATGCCGGTCACACCGCCGACAGTGAACATGAAGACAAAACCCGTTGCAAAGAGCATCGGTGTTTTAAATTCGATGGAACCGCCCCACATTGTGGCGATCCAAGAGAAAATTTTCACGCCCGTTGGCACCGCGATGACCATCGTGGCCAACATGAAATAGGATTGCTGTGTCAGCGACATGCCCACGGTATACATGTGGTGTGCCCAAACAACGAAACCCAATGCACCAATTGCGATAAGTGCCCAGACCATCGGCAGATAGCCGAAGACAGGTTTTTTCGAAAATGTTGCGATGACATGGGATACGATGCCAAAGGCAGGCAAGATCACAATGTAAACTTCTGGATGCCCAAAGAACCAAAGAATGTGTTGGTAAAGAATCGGATCGCCACCGCCGGCAGGATCAAAGAAGGCTGTGCCGAAGTTGCGGTCTGTCAGCAACATGGTGATTGCACCGGCCAGAACAGGTAGGGCCAAAAGGATCAGCCAAGAGGTCACGAAGATCGACCAGGAGAACAGAGGAACTTTGAACAATGTCATCCCTGGTGCGCGCATGTTCAGGAAAGTCGTGATCATATTGATCGCGCCTAAGATAGAAGAAGCACCTGAGAGGTGGACCGCGAAGATCGCAAAGTCCATAGACATGCCGCCTTCGTTTACCGAGAGCGGTGGGTAGAGTACCCAGCCCACGCCTGAACCGGCTTGTCCATTACCGCCCGGAGTGATGACAGACAGCACGGCCATCGTGGTCCCAGCGACATACATCCAATAGGACAGGTTATTCATGCGCGGGAAGGCCATGTCTGGCGCCCCGATTTGCAAGGGCATGAAGTAGTTACCAAATCCGCCAAAAAGCGCCGGGATCACCACGAAGAACATCATCAAGATGCCGTGACCGGTGATCAAAACATTCCAAAGGTGACCGTTGGGCGTACAATCACCCACGGCAGCGGCAGTGAGCCGCGCGCCTTCCATGCACATATACTGCACACCAGGCTCCATGAGCTCCATCCGCATGTAGACGGTGAAGGCAACGGAAATGAAACCGGCCAAGCCGCCGGTCAAAAGGTAAAGGATACCAATATCTTTATGATTGGTGGACATGAACCAACGTGTGAAGAAACCGCGGTTATCTTCGTGGTCGTGTCCGTGTACGGCTGCATCGGCCATCTGGCTCTCCCGTTTATTGACTACCAAAACAGAACAGCCGACTCGCAGCTGCCCCGCCTCTTTCTGCCATAGTCTCTACATTCCGTAGGCCTACAGCGCAACGCGCTGATCGAGGTTTTCTGTGGGTTAAAATGGCGCAGGGGGCAAGCCTGTAACGCCTGATGGGTTTGTGGCAAATCTTAAGTGCTGATCGCTCTGTGGGCTAGGGTGTGGCTTGCTGGGAAAATATCGCATCAAAACTGCGGCGCAGGGCGAGATCAACATCGGCCAAGGTCACCGGCAAGCCAAGATCCACAAGCGATGTTACCCCATGTTCCGCGATGCCGCAGGGAACAATGCCAGAGAAATGTTCGAGATCTGGCTCCACATTTATTGAAATGCCATGAAAGCTGATCCATTTGCGCAGGCGGATACCGATGGCGGCAATTTTATCTTCAGCCAGAGCACCGCCGGGGAGAAGCGGCTTGTCGGGTCGTGTGACCCATA
>JAKMFM010000121.1 GCA_022425445.1 Planktomarina sp. | reverse complement strand
GCGTGGAACCACGTAGAATTTCCTCATTTGATACTTGATTTGCGAGTCTACTTCCTTCACGCGCCCGCACGCCTGCGCATCGATGCAAACATGTTTGTTTTGGCGCGCGGTTGCGCAGCTATTTGCCTGCTGAGGCCACTCCGGACCGCTTAATGCGCTAAACAGGCTGGGTGTGGGGTTAGGTTGACTGTACAGCCCTAAATGAGCGCCACCTCTACTCACGAGACAATTTCAAGCTCAATCGAACCGCCGCTCTTACTGAGTGGCGCCAATTATTGAGCGCATAGATTTAGGCTGCACCAGCAATCTGATGCGAGTTCTCATTCGTCTGACAGCACCCTTCGTCTGCTTCGTAGTGGCCGCACTGCCAAGTGTTTCTGCACAAGCACTCGGCTGCTTCGAACCCACATGCACCGATGCTGCTGGATGCAAAAATGGTCGCGATACCTCATCGGGCGGCTAATCAGATTTGGCGAGGTATTAACTCGGCCTTAGTCTAGGAAAGCTGCCTCTACGGCTTTCAAAACGGCGTCCTGTGTTTGTTCCAAATCCGCTTCGGTGACCGCGAGAGATGGATAGAGTTTACCGGGCGATTTGAAGATGCCATTTTTGCGCAGGGTAGCGTTATATGCTACATTATGCGCAGGGTCGTCGTGCTTTGCTGAACGATAGTCTCGACAGGCAGCCTTTGTGAAGAAGATATCAAACAGGGTTTCGTCGCCGCAAATTTGGTGTGGGACACCCGCTTTGGTCAGCGCGTCGCTTTGCATGTCTTGAAGGGATTTACCAATGGCGCGCAGCTTGTCATAGCTTCCTTTACGGCGCAGAACCTCCATCGTTTTGAGGCCCGCCGCCGCGGCGATTGGGTTTCCAGACAAGGTCCCGAGCTGCATGAGCCATTTGTCAGAACCGACGACTGCCTTGTCGAAATGCTGCATGATCTCGGCGCTGGCCCCAAGGGCAGCAAGAGGGAAGCCACCGCCGATGATTTTACCCAAAGTGCAGATGTCAGGCGTTACGCCATAACGTTCCTGCGCGCCGCCATAGGCCAGTCGAAATCCGGTGACGATCTCGTCGAAGATCAACAGCACGCTGTGTTTGTCACACAGGTCACGCAAGCCTTGCAGATACCCCGGTTCGGCTGGAATGATCCGTTGCAATGGTTCCGCGATAATCGCCGCGACATCTTTGTTTTCATTCAAAAGCGCCTCGACGGCTGCCAAGTCATTGTACGGCGCAATCAGCATTTGATCGGCCACACCCTGCGGGATGCCTGCACTATCTGGGACGGCTTGGGGGAAATTTACGCGGGTCGATGGCGCAAGGCTCATCTGTGCTTCGGCGCTCATGCCGTGATAGCCGCCTTCGAATTTCAGGACTTTGTTGCGACCTGTATAAGCACGGGCAAGGCGGATCGCGTACATGTCAGCCTCACCACCCGATGCAACGAAGCGAACCTGTTCGCAGCACGGCACGGCGTCCACGATAGCCTCTGCCAGTTCGACACCTTTGGAATTGTTAGCGAAGAATGTCATACCTTTGGGGAGTTGTTCCAGAACCGCTTCCATCACTTCTGGGTGGCCATGACCCAACAGCATAGGGCCAGATCCGATCAGGTAGTCGATATATTCGTTTCCGTCCTCATCCCAAACGTGGCTGCCTTCCCCCCGCGCAATCATGATGCCGGGGTCGAAGTTTCCAAAACCACCCGCGGGCAAAACGGCCCCAGCGCGTGCGATCCAATCGGCTTGAGATGTCAGTTTTTGCATGTCTTAGTCCAGTTCCAAAATGGGAGTGCCAAGGCGGTCTACGTCAGGTGTTACACCAAGACCTGCGCCGTCCGGCGGGGCGATGCGGCCGTTTTCGCGGGTCGGGCAGTCGGGGGCGATGCGCGGTGCGACATAGGACGACAAATCGCAGGTGTTGAGCAGCGTGCCCTGTGGTGTCGAGGCTGCAAAGTGCAACGATGCGGCTGTGACAATGTCCGATCCCCAGGTACATTCTGCGCAAATCTCGGCCCCAAGATGCACGGTGAGGTCACGCGCACGGCGCATGGCCGAAAGGCCGCCGAATTTCGACAGCTTCAGTGCGACTGCGTCCAATACCCCAAGTTCCGCCGCCCGCATTAGCGACGCAAGATCGTAGGCCCCTTCGTCGATTTTCATCGGCAGGCCCGTCGCTTGTCGTACGGCAGCGCAGTCCTCTAAGGTCTCGCACGGTTGCTCCAGCATGATGTCGAGGTGGGCTACTGTGCGTCCTGTACGCGTGGCATGTAGTTTGCTGGCCCCGCAATTCCAATCGCCATATACTAGTGGCCCCTGACCTACAGCCTCGCGCACTTTCGTCAGTCGTTCGGCGTCTGCTTCCCAATCGGCGTCTGCCCCAAGTTTCACCTGAAACTGGCGAATGCCTGTGGCGTAAGCCTCCTTGGCGATCCGCGCCATTTCGTCAGGCGCTATGCAGGTGATCGAATGATACAGCGGCATGTCGCGGCGGGTGCGTCCGCCCAAAAGCTGGTAGAGTGGAAGGCCGGTTACTTTGCCGTAAAGGTCCCACAAGGCCATGTCGACGATGGATTTCACCGCCAGATGCTCCTGCAAGAACCCATCTAGTTTGCGCATTGGAGCGTCGATACCTGTGGGTGTGATGCCCAGAATCTCAGGGGCCATTTCCTGCACAGCGCTCGGTACGCCATCTGCAAAAGCAGGCAAGTAATGCGGGATAGGGCAAACTTCGCCCCAGCCCTTTAATCCTGTGTCGGTCTCAAGGCACAGCACATGAGACTTAACCGTATCGCAGGTTTTCCCGTCGGCCATGTAGTAGGTTTCATGGCTGGTCAGGTCTACCGACCAAAGCGTGATGCGACTGACTTTCATGTATAGACCGCCACGGGGTCACCTAAAGCATCTTCATCAGGATGCACGCCTAAACCCGGAGTTTCGGGCAGGTGTAAATGCCCATCCTTGTTGCGCGGTCCGCGTCCGCCGGCGATATCTACCGTTAACATATCCTGACAAGCCCAGACAGCATGGCAGTTTGCATCTGGGATCGTGGCCGCCAAGTGCAATGCTTCGGTGTCTGCCAGTATCGAGCCACCCGTCGCCATAACAAACATATCAATGCCGTGCGCTAAGGCCACGTCCCTCATGCGGGCCGCTTTGGTCAACCCACCGACACGGTTGAGCTTGATACCAAAGACCTCGGCCAAGCCATCGCGCGCGATGCGGGCGGCGTCCTGGAGGGTGACCAACGCCTCATCCACGGACACAGGCGCCGCATGCTTGCCTGAAATGGCCGCGATATCGTCCAGCGTTTCGCAAGGCTGCTCGAACATGACGTTCAGGTCCTCGGTCGCGGACATCACGCGCAGGGCTTGTTGGCGGGTCCAGCCGCGATTTACATCATAAAGAACAATTTCGCCCTCGCGCCGGATGTCTTCGACGTCGCGCACCCTTGCGATATCGCGTTCCACATCGCCGCCAATCTTGACCGAATGCGCGATATAGCCGCGCTGGCGGTAGCGATCAATCACAGCGCGGGTTTCTTCCACTGTCTTTGCCCCAACAGAAGACGCAATGGGGCGTGGTGTTCGTGAGCCGCCGCCCATTAAATCGGCAACCGGTAGGCCAGCGGCTTGCCCCGCAATATCCCAGCACGCCATATCAATGGGGCTTTTGGCGTAAAGATGACCGGGCAATGCGAGGTCCATCGCGCGTTCCACATCAAGCACTTTACGCGGGTCGAGACCTATGATGAACGGCGCCATCGTCTCAACCCCCGCACGAATGCCGGGCCCGTGCGCGGGTACATATGTGTGCCCCCAAGGCGTGCCTTCACCCCAGCCTGTTATACCCGTGTCCGTCTCGATCTTGACCAGCGTTGCGTCCAGCATTTCAAACTTTAGCCGCCCACCTGACAGCCAATAGGGATGCTCGAGCGGTAGATCGACTTGGTAAACATAGATGCGGGTTATTTTCACAGGGTATACTCCGAAACGGGCGCGCC
>JAKMFM010000119.1 GCA_022425445.1 Planktomarina sp. | reverse complement strand
TGGTGCCTTGGCCCCTTGGCGCAAAGGCAAGTCGCCTTACTTCATTCAAACAATTGAATCAATTGCTAAACACTACAATTTCAAGCCCTCTGCCAAATGGAAAGACCTGCCGGAAGACGTGCAGAAGGTTTTTCTTTATGGCTCTGGTAAGGACGAAATCTTATTTCGCTATGACGAGGCCGGGCGGGTGTATCAGGTGACCCGCAGCTTTGAAGGTGTCATTCCCAATATGGAGCGCCGTTACCGCGAGACCGACAGCAATTGGATCCGTGAAGAGTTTGAGCGGTATCAAAACAATCGTTCCTGCGGCACCTGCGGCGGGTATCGTCTGCGCCCAGAGGCTTTGGCGGTCAAAATTGCTGGGTTGCACGCTGGGCAAGTGGTGCAAATGTCCATTAAAGAGGCCTTTGAATGGTGCAAATCCGTTCCAGAACAGTTGAGCAAACAAAAGCTGGCCATTGCTGGGCCAATTTTGAAGGAAATTCGGGAAAGACTCGGGTTTTTGAACAACGTTGGGCTTGAATATCTCACTTTAGCGCGCAGTTCTGGCACGCTGTCTGGTGGTGAAAGCCAACGGATTCGCCTCGCCAGCCAAATTGGCTCTGGGCTGCAGGGCGTGCTCTATGTGCTTGATGAGCCGAGCATCGGCCTGCATCAGCGGGACAATGACCGCCTTTTAACCACGCTCAAAAACCTTCGAGATCAAGGCAATACTGTTATCGTGGTGGAACATGATGAAGAGGCCATTCGCGAGGCCGATTATGTGTTCGACATCGGACCTGGCGCTGGCGTGCATGGCGGGCAGGTCGTGGCCCAAGGCACACCTGAGCAGATCGTGGCCAATGCGGCCTCTGTCACTGGGGATTATCTGTCGGGGCGCCGGCGCATTGAAATTCCGAGCACACGCCGTGTGGGCAACAAAAAGAAAGTCACCGTGCGCAAGGCGACGGGAAATAATCTGCAAAATATTACGGTAGATTTTCCGCTGGGACAGTTTGTCTGCGTGACGGGCGTTTCGGGGGGAGGCAAGTCGACCTTGACCATCGAGACATTGTTCAAAACCGCCTCAATGAACCTGAATGGTGCGCGGCAAACACCGGCCCCATGTGAGACAGTGAAAGGTCTGGAGCATCTCGACAAGGTTATCGATATTGATCAACGGCCAATTGGCCGCACGCCGCGCTCCAATCCGGCCACCTACACTGGTGCATTCACACCGATCCGCGATTGGTTCGCGGGCCTGCCTGAGGCGAAGGCACGCGGATATAAACCAGGGCGTTTCTCCTTTAACGTCAAAGGTGGGCGTTGCGAGGCGTGTCAGGGCGATGGGGTGATCAAAATTGAAATGCACTTTCTGCCCGACGTTTATGTGGTATGCGAGACATGCAAGGGCGCGCGCTACAACCGCGAAACACTCGAGGTAAAGTTTAAAGGGCAATCCATTGCGGACGTGCTCGATATGACCGTTGAGATGGCGCGGGATTTCTTCAAGGCTGTGCCCTCGATCCGTGAGAAGATGGATGCGCTGATGCGGGTAGGGCTGGGCTATATTAAAGTGGGTCAGCAAGCCACAACCCTGTCAGGGGGCGAGGCGCAACGGGTGAAGCTATCGAAAGAGCTGTCCAAGCGCAGCACGGGCCGTACCTTATATATACTAGATGAACCGACCACAGGACTGCATTTTGACGATGTGCGTAAGTTGCTCGAAGTGCTGCATGAGCTGGTTGATCAAGGAAATTCTGTCATCGTGATCGAACACAACTTGGATGTGGTGAAAACCGCCGATCACATTATTGACATTGGCCCCGAGGGGGGCGACGGCGGAGGGCAGGTGGTGGCCATCGGAACGCCTGAGGCCGTCGCAAAAGTTCCGCAAAGCCATACAGGACGTTATATTAAGCAGATGCTTGCGGCGCAAACAGCGCTTTAGATCTCGGGTTTTTTTAGGACCAATTCCAGCAAAGACTGCAGTCCGGGCGGATCCAGTTGGTCAAAATTTGCGCAAAGATTTTCGAGAATTTTCGCATTGTGGCGCCCTAAGATGGGATCTGCGAACAGGTGGAATTTGTGGGCAATTTCTGCATTTTCAAGGGGCATATCGGCATCGCCGCGCGGGCTGCGTGGCGTGCTGTCGTAGCTGCGCCCATCGCGTAGGCGCAGGCTCACCTGCGCCCAGCGTTTTCCCTCGCTGATCTGTGTTAAATGCGGGTCTTCAATCAATTCAGTCGCGGTGCTTATGCGCAAGATTTTGGGATCTTTGAGCGTCTCGGCCGTCAATTCCTCCGGGCCGATTTGGCCGCGCACAATCATACAGGCCACAGGAAAGGCAATCGAATAGGCAAATTCATCGGCTGTTGAAGGGCGATGCCCGGCCAGGCGGGTGGCATTGTGGAAGGTTTTGATCTCCACAGAGCTGATCTGTTGATGGGTGATTTGGTGCTTGACCATAAGGTCGGCAGCAGCATCGATGCTGGGGTGGGCCCAACGACAACACGGGTAGGGCTTGTAATGGGTGTCGCTCACCAATTTCCAGGTCTCGCCCAAGCCTTGCCAATGCGGCCCCTCACAGGTGAGCGCCGGCGCGCCGGTGAATCCGTTGAGGGCCAAAAATCCCGCCGTGAGCCCGGTGGGCGCACCCCAGCCAACCCCGTCGCGCACCATCGTAGGGTGATCAATGCAGCGCATCATTTGGCTGCGTGGACCATGATATTCGCCAATTCCTGCGGCCTCATGGATCTGCATGGGATTGCAACCAATAACCCTCGCGGTCATTGCTGCAACCCCAACCGCAGTCCAGGCGCCTGATGTGTGGTAATCGGCGCAGGTGTCATGCTGTGTCAGCCCGGCTCGGTAGGAGATCTCATAGGCCAATGCCAAATAGGTTGCAAAATCCTGCCCGGTCATCGGGCGTTCATCGGCCAGAGCCAAAAGTGCTGGAAAAATCGCAGATCCCGCATGACCTTTGCAAGGAGAGGTGCCATCGTGGGCATCGATGCTGTCAATCGAGATCGCTCCGGCCATCGCAGCGCCGGCCAAGCTGGCCAAATTCCCATCAAAAAGACAGCGTGCAGCGGAGGCTGAAGTGGCGCCGAACAGCATTTTTGCGGTTTTTGTCCCAATCTTTGCCATTTCGGTTTGCGAGCCAATGGCCGCAACCCCAAGGCTGTCGAGCAGAGAGCGTCTCAAAACTTTGAGCACATCCTCAGGCAGGTCCTGATAAGAGAGGCTTGCGGCAAAGTCTTGCATCAACATTTGTGGCTCCTAGGATCGTGTACGGACCTCGAATCGTGGCAGCATCGCAGAGAAATCTCGACCGCTACCATCTTCTTGTTCTACAAATATTTTGTAAAGTTCAGTTGCCGCCGCTCCCATGGGTGTGTCGGCATCCACATCTTGTGCAGCCTGTTGTGATAGCCGCAGATCTTTTAGCATGAGATCTGCGGCAAAGCCAGGCGCGTAGCCATTATCCGCGGGGCTTTGCGGCCCTATGCCGGGCGCCGGGCAATAGGCATTCATTGTCCAGCTGTAGCCTGAGGAGGTGCTGACCACGTCAAACATGGCTTGCCTGTCTAAGCCAAGTTTATCGGCCAGGGCGAAGGCCTCACAGGTGCCAATCATCGTGATGCCTAGAACCATATTGTTGCATATTTTTGCCGCTTGCCCATTGCCAGCGCCGCCGCAATGCACGGCTGTACGTCCCATAATGTCAAACAGGGGGGTTGCTTGAGCAAAGCTCTCGGTTGACCCGCCGACCATGAAGGTCAACGTACCAGCCTCCGCTCCGCCGACGCCGCCAGATACCGGAGCGTCGAGGAAGCCAATCCCATGGTCTTCGGCGCGGCTGCCAATTCTGCGGGCTGTGGCCACGTCGATAGTTGAACAATCCAGCAGGACTGTGCCTTTTTCCATAACCGGCAGGACTTGATTGGCCACTGACTGGGCGATTTTTCCATTGGGCAGCATGGTTATGACCACATTGGCGCCGGTTGCCGCTGCTTCGGCGCTGGCAGCTGCGGTCACACCTTGCTTTGTGATGCCTGCTGGGTCATATCCCAAGACCACATGTCCCGCAGCGGCCAGGTTTTTGGCCATAGGCGCGCCCATATTTCCAAGTCCGATAAATCCGATATTCATATCAAGTCTCCGTGAGATCAAGGGAATGGGCTCCCAAAGGGCGCAACATGGCACTGGCCGCTGGCAGGAGCGGGTCGGTCATCGCGTGTTGCCATTTTGGGGATTTGTCTTTGTCGATCACCATAGCTCGGATGCCCTCGATAAAATCGCCGTGTTCGGCGGCTCGGTAGGTGAAGCGATATTCCATGCCCAAAGCCAAAACGATATCATCTAGCCCGCGCACGCGGTGGATCAGCTCGATGGTCGCTGCCATGGCCAGCGGGCTGGAGCGGGCCAGTTTCTTAATGCACTCTTCGGCAAAATCGCCTCCCGTGTGATTGAGATTGTTGACGATATCGCCGAAATATTCGCCGCGGAAAAACTCATTCACTTGCGTTTCAATCTGCAATAGCGGGGCCGGGCCGATCGGGCCGGCTGCCTCGGCAATGGCCGAAACATCGCCCGTGTCGCAAAGAGCGCGGATCACCCTGGGCCAATCGTCTTGCGGGATAAAATGGTCTGCAAAGCCTGCAAAAATAGCGTCAGCTGGCCCCATACGACTGGCCGTTGTGCCGAGATATTCACCGTAGCGCCCGGGTGCTTGGGCCAAAAGTAGGGAGCCGCCGACATCTGGCACAAGACCAATGCCGCATTCTGGCATGGCAATTTGACTGGATTCGCAAACAATGCGATGTGGCAGATGACAGCCCAGCCCTACGCCGCCACCCATGGTAAAACCGTGCAGAAAACTGACGATTGGTTTGTGGCTGGTGGCAAGTTTTGCGTTGAGGCGGTACTCATCGGTCCAAAATTGTCGGCCGTAATCATAGTCCCCGGCCAAGGCGGTCTTATACATGGCGGTTATGTCACCTCCGGCGCAAAATGCCCGCTCCCCCGCGCCTTCAAAAAGGATCAATTCAATGTCAGGATCTGCTTCCCACTTGCCAAGGTAACTCTCGATCTGCAGGCACATCTCATAGGTCAAAGCGTTCAAAGCGGCGGGGCGATTGAGCGTAAATCGCCCCGCTTTTCCGTCTTTGCACGCGATGAGATCACTCATGGGCGCAATCCCCTTGCAACGATCATCCGCATGATTTCATTGGTGCCTTCTAAGATTTGATGCACTCTGAGATCACGCACGGTTTTTTCAACGCCGTAATCGGCCAAATACCCATAGCCGCCATGCAGTTGCAGACAATCATTGGCCACTTTGCTGCCTATATCTGTCACCAGCTTTTTGGCCATGGCGCAAAAATGCGTCGCATCAGGCGCACCATTGTCTAGTTTCCATGCGGCTTGCCGCAAAAAGATGCGTCCCGATTGCAGCTCAATTTCCATATCGGCCAGACGAAATTGCAGGGCTTGAAACTGATCAATGGATTTCCCGAATGCTTTTCGCTCGGCCATATAGGCGCGGGTTGCGTTAAAGGCCTGTTGCGCAGCGCCCAGTGAACACGCGGCAATATTGAGCCGTCCGCCGTCCAGCCCAGCCATGGCGTAGGAAAACCCAAGCCCTTCATCGCCCAGAAGATTTTCGATCGGTGTTTTGCATTCATCCAGCTGTACCTGCCGGGTGGGTTGCGCCCGCCAGCCCATTTTATCCTCAAGCCCGCCAAAGGACAGCCCTTCTGCACCATCGTCCACGATCACGGCAGAGATGCCCTTGGGACTGTCGTCACCGGTTCGGGCCATGATTATATAGGCATCCGAATAGCCTCCACCCGAGATAAAGGCCTTGGTGCCGGTGAGGGTGTAATTGGTGTTACTTTTGTGCGCCTTTGTTTTCAACGCTGCCGCATCAGACCCGGAGCCCGGCTCGGTCAGGCAATAGGAAAAGAAGGTCTCCATATTCAAAGCTTGGGGAAGATACTTGTCGCGCAGCGCCTCAGAGCCAAATTTGTCGATCATCGCGGTGCACATATTGTGTATGGACAAAAAGGAGGCCACCGTCGGGCAGGCCATTGAAAGCGCCTCAAACACCAAAGTGGCATCCAGACGGCTTAAACCCGATCCGCCATTTTCTTCGCGTACATATAGTCCGCCAAAGCCCAATTCAGCCAATTGCGGCCAAAGGCTCTTTGGAATCTCGCCGGCTGCCTCCCAGTCTCGTGCAAAGGGGGCAATATGGCTGGCTCCAAAATCGCGGGCCATATCAAAAATCGCGGATTGTTCTTCGGAGAGGGCAAAATCCATTAGACAGCTCCTATAATTGCTTTGCGGCAAGTGAAGCAAATCCCAAGCCAGGAATCCAGCTTCCATTTTGAAGGCATAGTCTGCTGCGGGTTGCGCGCGCCGAGGCGAGTTGGCCACCGGCGCGCAGCATGACTTATTCCATAACGGGAATAGAGAACTCGCCGCCTTCCTTGGTGCCCGACGGCCAGCGCGAGGTCACGGTTTTTGTGCGTGTGTAGAATTTGAACGCATCCGGGCCGTGCTGGTTCAAATCGCCGAAGACTGATTTTTTCCAACCCCCAAAGGTGTGATAGGCCAAAGGCACAGGAATCGGCACATTGATGCCCACCATGCCGACATTGACCCGGTTGGCAAAATCGCGAGCGGTATCGCCATCACGGGTAAAGATCGCAGTACCATTGCCATATTCATGATCCATTGCCAGCCCGAGCGCTTCTTCATAGGTTTCGGCGCGAACGGTGGACAGCACGGGGCCAAAAATTTCGTATTTATAGATGTCCATGTCCTTGGTCACATTGTCGAACAAATGGGCACCGACAAAAAAGCCGTCTTCGTAGCCTTGGAGGTTGAAATCACGCCCATCCACCACGAGGTTTGCACCTTGATCGATGCCGGTCTGCACCAAACGTTCGATATTTGCCTTGGCAGCTGCGGTGACAACCGGGCCGTAGTCCACATCATTGCCAGCCGTGTAGGGACCCACTTTCAGTGCCTCGACCCGCGGGATCAGTTTCTCCATCAGGCGATCGGCTGTGTCTTCTCCCACGGGCACAGCGACCGAAATTGCCATGCAGCGTTCACCGGCGGCGCCATATCCCGCGCCCATGAGCGCATCGGCCGCCTGGTCCATATCCGCATCGGGCATGATAATCATATGGTTTTTCGCACCACCAAAACACTGCACCCGTTTCCCATTGGCGCAACCGGTCGCATAAATATATTCCGCGATAGGGGTCGAGCCGACGAAGCCTACAGATTGAATAACCTCATGATGCAGGATCGCGTCTA
The DNA here is from genome assembly GCA_022425445.1 of Planktomarina sp. GTDB lineage: Bacteria > Pseudomonadota > Alphaproteobacteria > Rhodobacterales > Rhodobacteraceae > Planktomarina. The sequence goes on along the minus strand of JAKMFM010000119.1, from coordinate 15,281 downwards.
CCGCTTCCTTATCGCCGTTCACAACCTGCAAAATGCCTTTGGGCAGGCCAGCTTCTTCGAGCAATTCTGCCAACATCAACGGTACAGATGGGTCGCGCTCAGAGGGTTTAAGGATGAATGCGTTGCCGCAGGCAATGGCCGGCGCGAACATCCACATCGGAATCATGGCTGGAAAGTTAAACGGTGTGATGCCGGCTGTAACGCCCAAAGCCTGACGCATTGAGTACATGTCAATGCCGGGGCCGGCGCTGTCGGTAAATTCACCTTTCAGCAACTGCGGCGCACCGATGCAATATTCCACAACTTCCAAACCGCGGATGACATCGCCTTGGGCATCTGGCAAAGTTTTGCCGTGTTCGCGGCTCAGAGCCTCGGCCAATTTGTCCATATCGCGGTTCAAAAGATCCACGAATTTCATTAAAACCCGCGCTCGGCGCTGGGGATTGACGGCGGCCCAAGCGGGTTGGGCGGCGGCGGCATGGGCCACGGCTTGATCCAGCTCTGCGCCATTGGCCAGTGGCACTTTGGCTTGAATCTCACCCGTGGCTGGGTTGTAGACATCGGCAAAACGACCAGAGGTGCCTTTGACATGGGCGCCATTTATGTAGTGGGTTAACTCTTGCATGGGGGGACTCCTTGTTTGTTTTGTTTTTAATCTTGCAATAATGTAATTAAAAGCGAAAATAATCCAAAATCATTTTGCAAAATTGTAGGTTTGTAATGGAAAACTGGGATGATCTCCGCATTTTTCTGACAGTGGCACAATCGGGCAGCCTGACGGTTGCGGCGCAGGTTTTAAAAATTGATCCGGCAACAGTCAGTCGCAGAATTGCTAGGTTGGAGCAGACCCATGCAACGCCGCTTTTTTCAAAATCTCCAAAGGGCTATGAGTTGACGGAAGCAGGGCATGGTTTGGTGGCGCATGTGGACGCCGCGCAAGCCAGTTTGAATGCGGGACTTGGAGCTTTGCGCGGTGACGGGGAGGGGCTTCGGGGTCAAATTCGCATTGGTGCGCCGGATGGATGTGCCAATTTCCTGCTGCCACAGGTCTGTGGCGAGATTACAAAAACTTATCCAGATCTGGACATTCAAATCGTGGCTCTACCGCGGGTTTTTAACCTGACCCGGCGCGAGGCTGATATGGCGATTGGGGTGAGCCAACCCTCGGCTGGGCGGCTCATGGTGCAAAAAATTGCTGACTACCGTCTGCATCTCGCGGCCTCAACGGAGCTTTGGCAGAGCCACAAAAGTCCAGAACGGCTGGGCGATCTCAAAGAGTTACCTGTTGTTGGTTATGTTCAGGACATGATCTTTGACAAAGAGCTGGATTACCTGGAACCGCTCGGTCTGCGGCGGGTGCAGCTGGCATCTAATTCCATTTCTGTCCAAATGAATTTGTTGCGGCAAGGTGTTGGGCTCGGCATTGTGCACGATTTTGCCCTGCCTTTTGCCCCGGAATTGCGTCGAATTTTAGTTGATCAACTGAGCCTGACACGTAGTTTCTTTTTAATCCGCTCCGCAGATGATCGCCATAACCGCCGTCTCAACCAATTCGCGCAGGTTTTGGTCATTGGCTTGCGATCGGAAATTCAAAGACTTGAGGTGCTGGCCGAAAAGCTGGGTGTTAAAATTTAATCTGATGCAGTGTTTTTAACCCGTGTTGGCTTGCAATTCGCTCAATTTATGGCTTGGTACCTATATCAAGTCGGAGAAGTCATAATGCGCATAGGCCTTTACCCCGGAACCTTTGATCCGATAACGCTGGGACATGTTGATATTATCCGTCGTGGCTGCGCATTGGTGGACCGCTTGGTCATAGGGGTTGCGATCAATCGCGATAAAGGGCCGCTGTTTGATCTTGATGAGCGCGTATCAATGATTAAAGTTGAGGCAGCGCGCCTCACAGAGCAGACCGGTACCGAAATTCAGGTGCATCCATTCGAAAACCTTTTGATTGATTGCGCCCGTGACGTCGGTGCCGGAATCATTTTGCGCGGATTGCGTGCGGTTTCAGACTTTGAATATGAATATCAGATGGTTGGTATGAATAGGCAGTTGGACGCTTCGATCGAAACTGTTTTTTTGATGGCCGAAGCGCAGCATCAGGCGATTGCCTCAAAACTGGTCAAAGAGATTTGCCGCTTGAATGGGGATGTGTCAAAATTTGTCACCCCGGCTGTCGAGGCGGCTTTGAAGCGCCGCCTGCGCCAATCATAACCTATCGCGTTTATTGGATCCTAGATTAATTTGCCCATGGCGACAGCTGTATCGGCCATGCGATTGGAAAATGCCCATTCATTGTCATACCAAGACAGCACGCGCACCATATCTCCGCCCATAATCAGGGTTTGGTCGGCATGAAAGATCGAGGAATGCCGGTCGTGGTTGAAATCAGATGAAACCAAAGGCGCATCCACTACATCGAGTACGCCCTTGAGTGGCCCCTCGGCCGCAGCCTGCATCAGCGCCAAAATTTCGGCGGCATCTGTACTGCGTCCAGCTTCGAAAGTGAGATCGACAGCTGAGACATTCGGAGTTGGCACCCGGATGGCGACACCGTCCAATTTGCCGTTCAGCTCTGGAAGCACCAGGCCAACAGCTTTGGCGGCGCCGGTGGTTGTTGGGATCATCGACAGAGCAGCAGCACGGCCGCGATAAAGGTCTTTATGGGTGCGATCCAAAGTTGGCTGGTCGCCGGTATAGCTGTGGATCGTCGTCATGAGCCCGCGCTTGATTCCGATAGATTCGTGCAAAACTTTGGCAATGGGCGCCAAGCAGTTGGTGGTGCAAGATGCGTTTGAAACAATCAAGTCATCTGAGGTTAATGCATGGTGATTGACTCCGTAAACAATGGTTTTATCGGCATCTTTTCCAGGTGCTGAGATCAGCACGCGGGAGGAGCCGTTGTCGAGATAGGCTTGGCTATCGGCTTTTGAGGTGAAAATTCCCGTACATTCCATAACCACATCCACATCTGACCAAGGCAGATCGGCTGGATTGCGTATGGCTGTGACGCGAATGGGCCCTTGCCCGACATCAATAAAGTCATCCCCATGGGTTACTGAGCCTGTAAATCGCCCGTGCACGGAGTCATACTTAAACAAATGTGCATTGGTTTGCACTGGACCCAGGTCATTGATTGCGATGACCTGTAGATCTGTCCGGCCCGATTCAACAATCGCACGCAGTACATTGCGGCCAATGCGGCCAAATCCGTTGATTGCAACTTTTAATGTCATTTCTATGTCCCATCTTCTATTGATAGCGCTAACATCACAGGTCGCGAGAAAAGTCAACCGGCGCGGTTACCGCCAGAAAGCAATTGTGTCGATTAGGTCGAGAAACGCGCGCGCGAGGTATAAAATTGCACCGCCTTGCGCCAAAAACCAATCCGCTGCAATTGCTGCAATAGCGGCGAGTGCAACATACAGGGCCAGGCGCGGGGTAATGGTCACTCCAAGGAACTATTGGAGCTGCCCCATTTTCGCGGCCAAATCAGCCATGCGCACAGAAAAGCCCCATTCGTTGTCGTACCATGATAATACGCGGACAGTGGTCCTGCCAACCACTTTGGTTTGATCGGGCGCAAAAATTGAAGATTCTGGCGTATGATTGAAATCAATGGAGACTTTTGGCGCAGGATCATATCCCAAAATACCTGCCAGTTCACTTTGTGCGGCGCGTTCCACCGCAGCGTTGACCTCCTCTTTTGTAACAGCGCGCGCGGCCTCAAAGGTTAGATCGACGCATGAAACATTTGGGGTCGGGACGCGAATGGCCGTCCCGTCAAGCCGTCCGGCCATTTCTGGCAAAACCTCACCAAGGGCCTTGGCCGCCCCGGTGGAGGTTGGGATCAACGCCATGGCTGCGGCCCGAGCGCGATAAAGATCGCTGTGGCGGCGGTCTAGGGTCGGTTGGTCGCCCGTATAGCTGTGGATAGTGGTCATGATTCCGCGCTCTATGCCAATGGCGTCGTTGAGCACCTTGGCGAGCGGGGCGAGGCAATTTGTCGTGCAAGATCCGTTCGAGATCATCACATCGCTGTGCAAGAGCGCGGCCTCATTAGCGCCCAAAACAATGGTGCGATCTACATTGACAGCCGGGGCCGAGATCAAGACCTTTTTGGCACCTCGCGCCAGGTGGATCTTGGCTTTTTCGCCGTCGTTGAAGTTTCCGGTGCATTCCAAAACAACATCAACGCCGCTCCAGTCGAGCGTGTTGGGGTCATAGCTCGAAAACATTTCGATCGGTCCGAGCCCGAGATCCAGCGTGCCTTCGCCGACCGTAATTTCCCCATTGAACCGTCCGTGCACGCTGTCATATCGCATCAAGTGTGCGCTGGTTTCCAGCGGTCCGGTTGCGTTGATTTTTACCACTTCAACATCTGTGCGGCCCGAGGACACAATATGTGCCAAAACGCAGCGACCAATGCGACCAAAACCGTTAATGCCAATTTTTACTGTCACCGCTCTCACCTTTTGCAAATCCTTGCCGGTGGACTAGCAAGGTCAGAGGGGCATTTAAAGTTCGAAACCGGCTGATTTTCAAATTGTTAGCGAAAACATTTTTGTTAGCCATAACCGTTTGCGATAACACCAGTGGGATGAAAATTTGCCAGTCAAAGGCTGCGGACACTCCGCAGCCTTTGACTTTTTAGATCAGAGATTTGACTTTGAGTGCCACGGCTTGTGCAGTGATTCCGAACTCTTCATACAACCGATCGGCCGGGGCAGAGGCGCCAAAGCCCGTCATGCCGACAAAACCAGCTTTGGACTCGCGTCCCCGTTCCCCCAGCAACCATTGATCCCAGCCCGTGCGCACAGCCGCTTCCACGGCAACGCGCACGGCGCCCCCTGGCAAAATACGTTTGCGGTATGCGTCATCTTGCTGAGCAAAAAGCTCCATGCAGGGCATCGAAACGACCCGGGTGCCAATACCTTCGGCTTGCAGCAGATCGCGGGCTTCCAGTGCCAGCGAGACCTCCGTACCGGTTGCCATCACGATTGCTTGGCGCTTGCCCTCGGCCTCGGCCAGAACATAGGCGCCGCGCGCGCTGAGATTTGCGGATTTATACGCATTACGCACCGCAGGCACGCCTTGACGAGAAAGCGCCATGACGGTCGGTGTGCTTGGCTGGCTGAGCGCCACTTCCCATGCCTCTGCCGTCTCGGTTATGTCGGCCGGGCGGAAAACCAAAGTGTTGGGCGTGGCGCGGGAAATGGCCAAATGTTCGACCGGCTGGTGCGTCGGACCATCTTCGCCAAGGCCGATGGAATCATGGGTCATGACATAGACGGTTGGAACGCCCATCAAAGCCGAGAGGCGCATTGCGCCGCGGGCATAATCGGTGAAACACATAAAAGTGCCGCCATAGGGGCGAATCCCGCCGTGCAGCGCCATGCCATTCATTGCCGCAGCCATGCCATGTTCGCGGATGCCATAGTAGATATACCGCCCAGCCCGATTTTCGGGATCAAAAATCCCCATATCCGCTGTTTTTGTATTGTTTGAGCCGGTCAAATCAGCCGAGCCGCCCACGGTTTCAGGCATCACAGGGTTAACCGCCTGCAAGGTTTTTTCCGAGGCTGAGCGGGTGGCCAATTTTGGCTTGGAGTCGGCGGCACCTTTCTTGATGGCGCGGATGGCAGCGGCCAGTTTCTTGGGGGCTTCGCCAGCAAAGGCGCGGTTGAATTGCGCCTGCCGCGCGGCAGCAAGACCGGCGAACCGGTTGTCCCACTCGGCGCGTTCTGCGCTGCCGCGCGCGCCAATGGTCTCCCAAGCGGCCTTTACATCAGCTGGAATTTCAAATGCGCCATAGGGCCATCCATAGCTGGCTTTCGCATCAGCCAATTGCGCCGCATCCGTCAGAGCGCCATGCCCTTTTGACGTGTCCTGCGCCGCGTGCCCCAGCGCGATATGAGTTTTACAGGCAATCATTGAGGGTTTTTTTGATCTGCGCGCCGCGGTCAAAGCCGCGTCAATGGCGACCGGATCGTGGCCATCAATGGCTTGCACATGCCAGCCTGAAGCTTTGAAGCGCTGCACCTGATCTGTCCGATCAGAGAGCTCAACCGTCCCGTCGATGGTGATGTTGTTGTCATCCCAAAGCACAATCAAATGACCCAGCTCATGGCGTCCTGCAAGCCCGATGGCCTCTTGGCTGATGCCCTCCATCAAGCAACCGTCCCCGGCGATGACATAGGTGTAATGGTTCTGAATTTTTTTGCCGTATGTGGCGCGTAAAATTTCCTCGGCAATGGCAAAGCCGACAGAGTTGGCAATCCCTTGGCCAAGTGGGCCCGTGGTTGTTTCGATGCCAGAAGCGTGGCCATATTCTGGATGGCCCGCAGTTTTCGCGCCCCATTGGCGGAAATTTTTGATCTCATCGAGCGTGATATCGGCGTAGCCGGTCAGATGCAGCAGTGAGTAGAGCAGCATCGACCCATGCCCCGCAGAGAGAATGAAACGATCGCGATCTGGCCAATTGGGGGCAGAGGCGTCAAATTTCATGTGCTTTTCGAACAGAACAGTCGCCACATCGGCCATGCCCATCGCCATACCTGAGTGACCTGAATTTGCGGCGGCAACCGCATCCAACGTAAAAGCGCGAATGGCAGCGGCTTTTTTCCAATGTTCAGGGTTCTTTGCGGCGAGTGCTTTGAGATCCACGGGGCTATCTTTCTGTAAGGGCAAACGTTGTTGCTTCCTATCAAGTGAAGAGGGAATATCAAGTAATCTGATCCATTTCTTAAAAAATGTTTCAAGTGCTGACTCTTGGACGTTAAGGTTAATTTAACCTACCTTAGGGGTGGTTAACGCGATTCGAGACAGCTGTTGATGGCAGCGGCGCAGGGGTGTGAGATGAGCAATGAGTGATATTTCCATTTTAGAACAAAGAATTACCGCTGCAATTCAGCGCATATCAGCGGCGACAGAAGCGGTTTTGCCCAACGGTGCAGCAGTGGCGCCAGCACCGACCGAGACCGCTGCACAGGAAAATGTTGGTATAGCTGCTCTGGCCGCTCTTGATGCGCAGTTGTCACAAGTGATGAAGTCCAACGCGCAATTGCGCGCGTCAAATCAAGCCTTACGGGCGGCCAATGCGGAAGGTCTGGGTGATGCAAATCTGGTGAATGTCGCGATGCAGGCAGAGATTGACACTTTATCTGCGGAACGGGCCGCCGAGGCTGCGCAGCTTGAAGTCTTGTTGAAAGCCTTGACCCAAGCCAGTGAGGAGCTGCGCGATGCCTGAAGTTATTATTAAAATCGGTCAACGTCCCTATACCGTCAACTGCCCGGAAGGTGAGGAGCCGCAGCTGCAAAAGGCCCGGGACGCGTTGGACGCAGAGGCCAGCACTTTGCTGGCGCACGCCGGGCGTGTGCCAGAGGCTCAGATGTTGCTGATGTCGGGTCTCATGCTTGCAGATCGTACCTTGGCTTTGCGGGAGCAGCTCAGGGCCACAGAAGCAGCTCTAGAACAGGCGCAGCAGGACTCCCAAGAAGTTTATCAAGAAATCAAAACAGTAGTAAAAGAAGTTGAAGTTCCCATGGTTCCGCCAGCCCTGCTGGAAACCCTGGCGGAACTGTCCGCGCGCGCTGAAGCCACGGCGGATGATCTGGAAGAGCGGATCGCCCAACCTGCGGACTAGCAAGATGGGCTAATCTTGCGGGTTTGGTCCCGGTGGCAGGCTCAGTCGAGCCTGGTATGATTAGTCAGGTGCGTTTGCCTTGCGAATTTCATTGGCGGCATCTTGGTTGTAACTGACATTATTTTCCGCCAAGAGCCCATCCAATTCCCCCGATAGCGTCATGTCGCGTACAATATCGCAACCGCCGATGAACTCACCTTTCACGTAGAGCTGTGGAATAGTGGGCCAATCAGAATAGTCTTTGATTCCCTGGCGAATGGCATCATCAGCCAGAACATTCACGTCCTGATATGCCACACCCATGTAGTTCAAAATACCGGCAATCTGGCTTGAGAAGCCGCATTGCGGTATAGAGGCGGTGCCTTTCATGAACAGCACAACATCATTGGATGTCACTGTTTCGCGGATTTGATCTTCTGCGCTCATCGTTTGGCTTTCTGTCTTTGGGCACAAATTGCTGTGCGTATTTCTGTGGGTCTTTTGGAACCCGAAAACTGCCCGAATGTCCACCTCCAGCACCGCCAGAGAAATAGTCCGCTCGAACTTCGTGATCGCCTTGACCGGGCAAGGAGCCGCGGCCTTGGCCTTTTTCGTGCCGGATGACCCAAACGGCCCGGAAGAACAACAGGAGCACGATCGCAACGCAAAGATATGCAATCACGCCCCAATCAAACATATCAGCTCGGCGCCTTCGTGGTCAGCGCCAGCGCATGCAGCTCCCCATGCGCGCCGTCCATTTTGCCTTTTAAGGCCGCATAAACTGCGCGGTGCTGTTGCACCCGGTTCTGACCTGCAAAGCTGGCATCGGTGACTTCAGCGGCGTAATGGTTGCCGTCCCCGGCGAGATCCGTGATCGTGATCTGCGCGTTTGGAAATGTCTCCCTGATCAGCGCTTCAATATCTTGTGCGGCCATGGCCATTGGGCAGTTCCTCGCTTCCTATAACTCGAAGGTAGAGCCGAGCGTTGTTCTTTTCAAGTGACCGCATTTGCGAAACTGTTGCGGAAAATCGTGCTGAGCTCCGACAACTCCGCCTGCTGCGCGCCAAAGCTGACCTGCGTGCCGCCAAAACGCCCCACACAGGTGGCTGGAACTCCAAGTTGGCCAGCCGCAGCCAAAAGTGCTTCGGCTTGATCAAAATTGCAAGCCACCAGGTAGCGGGCTTGATCTTCACCGAACAGCTCTGCGGTGTCTTCCGTATCTAGGCTGATGCCGATATTTGAGGCCTCGGCCATTTCAAAAGCCGCCAGCGCTAGGCCGCCATCGGATAGATCGCTACAGGCTGTAATCCAAGGGATATTGGCGCGGATAAACTCACCGTTTTTCTTTTCAGCTTCAAGATCCACAGGCGGCGCATCACCTTCCACGCGGTTAAAGACTTCCGCCAAGAGGGCTGATTGCCCGAGATGACCTTTGGTTTCACCAATCAAGATCGCCATATGACCCTCGCGCGCCAGTCCTGTGATGGCGTCATCCGCATTAGCAATGAGGCCAACAGCGCCGATGGTCGGTGTTGGCAATATGCCAGAGCCGTCAGTCTCATTGTAAAGCGACACATTGCCGGAGACGATCGGCATGTCGAGGGCGGCCACGGCAGCGCCTATACCTTTGATAGCGCCTACAAATTGCCCCATAATTTCTGGTTTCTCAGGATTGCCAAAATTCAAATTATCTGTTGTGGCAAGGGGTAGGGCGCCGACCGCGGTGAGATTGCGATAAGCTTCTGCGACGGCTTGCTTGCCCCCTTCGAACGGATTGGCCGCAACGTAGCGCGGTGTCACATCAGATGTGAAGGCCAGCGCCTTTTGCGTGCCATGTACCCGCACGATGCCGGCGCCGAGCCCCGGCGTGCGCAGGCTATCGGCCATCACTTGGCTGTCATATTGTTCATAGACCCATTGTTTGGCCGCGTAGTTTGCGGTGGAGATGAGCATTTTTAGCCCGTCCATTGGATCAATTTGTGCCACATCTCCCAAAGGCTCCGCTGCAGGTGTCTCAATCCATGGCCGATCATATTCCGGCGCGGTGCCAGAGAGCGCTTTTAGCGGCAGATCCGCTTTCACCTCGCCGTTCATCACGATCAAAAAACGGTCTTCGGCGATTGTTTCGCCAACAATGGCGAAATCCAGATCCCATTTGTCGAAGACGGCCTTCGCTTGCTCCTCCAACTCGGGTTTCAATACCATGAGCATGCGTTCTTGCGACTCCGACAGCATCATCTCATATGCGGTCATGTTCAGCTCGCGAGTTGGCACTTTCTCAAGGTCCAAACGCACGCCCAAATTACCCTTGTCTCCCATTTCCACTGCCGAGCAGGTCAGGCCTGCGGCGCCCATGTCTTGAATGGAAATCACAGCGCCCGTTGCCATCAGCTCCAATGTGGCTTCCATAAGGCGTTTTTCGGTGAAAGGGTCGCCAACCTGTACAGTTGGGCGCTTGTCTTCGATGGTGTCGTCAAATTCGGCGCTGGCCATTGTCGCGCCTCCAACCCCGTCGCGTCCGGTTTTGGCGCCCAAGTAGACCACAGGCATTCCGACGCCGGAAGCGGCCGAGTAAAAAATTTTGTCGGTATCTGCCAGACCGGCGGCAAATGCATTCACAAGGCAATTGCCATTATACGCAGGATCAAAGCGCACTTCGCCGCCAATGGTTGGGACACCAAAGCAATTACCATAGCCGCCAACACCCGCGACCACACCCGAGACCAAAGACTTGGTTTTGGGATGATCGGGACTGCCAAAAGATAAAGAGTTCATCGCCGCAATTGGCCGAGCACCCATCGTAAAGACATCACGCAAAATACCGCCCACGCCGGTGGCTGCGCCCTGATAGGGTTCAATATAGCTGGGGTGATTGTGGCTCTCCATTTTGAAAATCACCGCTTGCCCATCGCCAACATCAACAACACCCGCATTCTCACCTGGCCCGCAAATCACCTGCGGCCCTTCCGTAGGCAGGGTGCGAAGCCATTTTTTTGAGGACTTGTAAGAGCAATGCTCATTCCACATGGCAGAGAAAATGCCCATTTCCGTAAAGCTTGGTTCCCGGCCGATGATTTCGAGAATACGATTATATTCGTCTGGGCTCAGCCCATGGGCGGCAATAAGGTCGGGCGTTATCGTTGGATCTTGCAAGTTGTCATCCCTTACGGTGCAAATTTGCACCCTGATACGAAAGTTAACGAGCAGAGGGAAGGTTGGAATAGCGTTTAAATGCCGTATTCGTGCGAATACAGATTGGAAACGGTAAGTTTTGGGTGTGCCCTGTGCGGCGCTTGGCAAAAAAATGCCGGGCACATGGCCCGGCGTAAGTCCAACAGGGAGGTTATGAGGGACTACCATAGGCTGCCGGCCTCACAACGCGTATTTAGGAGCGCTCACATATCCGTGCAAGGCCGTTGGGCGCAAAGCCGCTATGCGCTCAGCGCAAAGCTATTTGTGCATCTCTAGGCTTCGTTCTGCCCGACGTCGGGCAATGATTTCATCTTGCACAAAGTCTCTGAAGGCCGCGATGCGGCGCGAGTGGCGCAGCTCTTCTGGATAGGCCAGAAAAACGGGAACTTCCGTGTTTTCAAGCTCAGGCAAAACGCGCACGAGATCAGGAAAATCATGAGTGACGTAATTGGGCAAAATTCCAATCCCAAGGTTATTAATGACGCCTTGCAATACCCCGAAATAGTTGTTGACGGTAAGTGTGGATTTTGGACTGTATCCCATCAAATTTTGCACCAATGCGGCACTGACAGCCACTTGGGGCGCGTTTGGATTTTGGCATATCAGACGATGATTTGCGATATCTTCCAGAGTTTGCGGTGTGCCGCGGGATTTCAAATAGTCTTCGCTGGCATAGAGCCGCATTTCGACGGTCATCAGCCGCTTTCGAATCAAATCCGCTTGGCTGGGCTCTTTCATGCGGATGGCAACATCGGCCTCCCGCATCGGCAGGTCCAATACCCGCTCTTCAAGCATCAACTCCACGTTTAGGTCTGGGTATTTTTCGTACAGCTGCGGCAAACGGGGCGCCAGCCAAAGAGTGCCAAAACCGGTGGTGGTGGTGACACGCAGGGCGCCAAACACTTGATCCTCACTGTCGCGAATACGCGCTGAAGCGGCATCAAGGCGTTTGCTCATGGCGCGGGTGGCTTCAAACAACAGCTCGCCTTGCTCTGTGAGTATCAACCCCCGTGCATGCCTGTGAAACAAGGTCGCGTCGAGCGACTCTTCCAGCGCTCTGATCTGCCGAGAGACGGCCGATTGAGACAGATGTAGCGTCTCTCCTGCATGGGTCAGAGATCCGGCATCCGCAACCGAATGGAAAATTCGTAATTTATCCCAGTCCACCGGCCCACCTCACGCTTTGCTTTTTATTTACATAGCACGCAATTTGAGACTGGGTCACGGAATTTTTCGTTGTTAGGTCATAGTTTTTGACCTAACAATTGATTGTGCATATCGGGAGGCCGCGGACCATGCAGCAAGATGTTTCACTCGCTGATAAATATGACTTGAACAAACACCAAGTTTTGTTGAATGGCACCCAGGCCTTGGTGCGGATGATGTTGATGCAATCGGCGCGGGATCGGGCGGCGGGTCACAGTACAGCGGGCTATGTCACGGGCTACCGGGGCTCACCGCTGGGTGCGGTTGATTTCCAAATGACACGCGCCTCCGAAGAGCTTGAGAAAGCGCAAGTGCGTTTTCAAGAAGGGTTGAACGAGGATTTGGCGGCAACAGCGCTTTGGGGCAGCCAGCAGTCCGAGTTGCGCGGTGAAGGCAAATTTGAGGGCGTGTTTGGGCTGTGGTATGGCAAAGGGCCGGGCGTGGACCGCTCTGGTGATGTTTTTCGTCATGCGAATATGGCGGGCACTTCGCCTCTTGGCGGAGTCGTGGCGGCGCTTGGAGATGATCACACCGGAGAAAGCTCGACCACGTTGCACCAATCCGAATTAACAATGATCGACAGCTTCATGCCGGTGCTGTCTCCCGCAGGTGTGCAGGAGGTTATGGATTATGGGTTATTTGGATTTGCGCTGTCTCGTTTTGCCGGGGTTTGGGCCGGTCTCAAATGCATTAAAGACACAATTGAAGTGACCTCTGTGGTCAATGGCGATCCTCTGCGGTTGCAGTTTGTCACGCCTGAGTTCGACATGCCCGATGGGGGCTTGAATATCCGCCTTTTGGACACGCCACAGGCACAGGAGGCCCGGATCATTCACCACAAGCGTCGCGCGGTGCAGGCATTTGCCCGCGCCAATCGGATGGATAAGCGTGTTTTGGGACAGGCTGGCGCAAAAATCGGCTTTGTTGCAGCTGGGAAAAATTGGCTGGACTTGGCCCATGCCATGCAGGTGCTTGGAATAGATCAACAGGCGGCTGTGCGCCATGGTGTGACAACCTACAAAGTCGCGATGACTTGGCCTCTCGATATGCAATCATTTTCCGAATGGGCGGAAGGCTTGGACTGCATCGTTGTTGTGGAAGAAAAACGCAAATTGATCGAGAGCCAGATCAAAGAGGCACTCTTCAATCAAAAAGGCAGCCGCCGGGTGTTTGGAGCGCAAGATGCGCAAGGTGCCTTGCTCTTTGCCGATAGCTACGCGCTGGATCCGATCGTGATTGCACAAAAATTGGGTCAAATTTTGATTGCAGAGGGCTGTGGATCAGCCCAGCTTACAGGCGCCTTAGAGCGCATTGATGCGGCGCATACTGCGAATAACGCACCCACTTTGGCTAGCCGTGTGCCCTATTTTTGCTCTGGCTGCCCCCACAGCAGTTCAACCAAAATTCCTGAAGGCAGCCGCGCATATTCGGGTATTGGCTGTCATTATATGGTGCAATGGATGGACCGCGAGACCCTAGGTTTCACTCAAATGGGCGGTGAGGGGGCCAATTGGATCGGCGAATCGCTGTTTTCCACCCGGTCACACGTATTTCAAAATATTGGCGATGGGACCTACAACCACTCAGGCATTCAGGCCATTCGCGCAGCGGTCGCCGCTGGCACGAGCATGACTTACAAAATTTTGTTCAACGACGCCGTAGCGATGACAGGTGGACAAAACAATGATGGGGGATTGGATGCGGCGCGGATTGTGCAAGAGATGCGCGGGATCGGGGTTAAACACCTGGCTGTGGTCTATGACGAAAAAGAAGACGTCTCTCCGGCCGATTTCCCAGCTGGCATTCAAATGCATCCGCGTGCGCAGCTTAATGCGGTGCAAGAGGGCTTTCGGCAATTGTCTGGCGTTTCGGTTATTGTCTATGTGCAAACCTGCGCGGCTGAGAAGCGGCGCCGACGCAAACGGGGGGCCTTTCCCGATCCAGATCAGCGCTTGTTTATCAATCCAGATGTCTGCGAAGGCTGCGGGGATTGCGGGGTGCAATCCAATTGCGTATCTTTGCTGCCCCTCGAGACGCCATTGGGACGAAAAAGGCAGATTGATCAGTCCAGCTGCAACAAGGATTTCAGCTGTATAAATGGGTTTTGCCCCTCTTTTGCCACTGTGCGCGGCGGGCAGCTGCGCCGTCCAGTGGCTCAAACCTTGTCGATTCCGGTGGTGCCTGCTCCAGAGCCTTGCACGCTTAAAGGCACACATAATATCGTCGTTACTGGCGTGGGCGGCACTGGGGTGGTGACCATCGGTGCGCTTCTAGCGATGGCGGCGCATTTGGATGGCAAGGCGGCCGGGGTCATGGAAATGGCAGGTCTGGCTCAAAAGGGCGGCGCGGTGCATATTCACTGCCGCATCGGTGAGACACCGGAAGATATTTCCGCAATTCGCGTGGCTTTAGGGGAATGCGATGCGTTGATCGGCGGTGACCTTGTCGTCTCGGCCCAGGGTAGCACATTGGGCCTCATGGCGCCCACAGGCGGCGCTGTGGTTAATCGTCACGAAATCATTACTGGGGATTTCACTCGCGACACCGCTTTTGCAATCCCGGGCGCCGATTTGCACTTGGCGTTGACAGCACGATTGCAAGAGCGCGCGCGATTGTTCAATGCGACCCGCTTGGCAGAAACGGCGTTGGGTGACACGGTCTACGCTAATATGATCCTGCTGGGTGCGGCCTATCAGCAAGGATTGCTGCCACTCACGCAAGAGGCCTTGCTACAGGCGATCGCGTTGAATGGCGCGAAAGTGCCCCAGAATCAACAAGCCTTCGCGTTGGGACGATGGGCCATGGTTGATCCAGATTTAGACCGTAAATTTACGCGTGCCGAGGCGCCGGTTCAAGATCCCGAGGCGGCTCGTTTGGCGGGGTTGCGCGCTTATGGTTCTGGCCGTTTGGCGCGCTATGAAGAGATGCGTGGCAAACTTCAGAGCATGGCGCCAGAATTGCAAGAGCTGGCATTGCAATCTTATCATAAGCTTTTGTCCTATAAGGACGAATATGAGGTAGCGCGTTTGCTTTTGGCGACTAAGACACAGGTTGCAGAGCAGTTCGAGGGTGACTACGAAATTTCATATCATCTGGCACCGCCGCTTTTGGCTAAAACAGGACCGGATGGGCGGCCACAAAAGCGCAGCTTTGGGGCCTGGTTTGATTGGGTAAGTCAAGGGTTGGCGCGTTTAAGCTTTTTGCGAGAAACCCCATTCGATCCTTTTGGCTACAGTGCCGAGCGACGCATGGAG
>JAKMFM010000111.1 GCA_022425445.1 Planktomarina sp. | reverse complement strand
CGGGATGGGACCCACAAAGGCTGCGATCCCAATGATGGCCAGCAAATTAAACATATTTGACCCGATGACATTCCCCAAAGCCACATCGCCTTGCCGCCGAAGCGCCGCAATTGTCGAAGTGGCCAACTCGGGCAAAGAAGTGCCAACGGCAATCAATGTCAAACCGATGGCCGTCTCCGGCACACTGTAATCTTTGGCGATAATTTCCGCATTGATCACCAAAATTCGCGCCCCAATGGGAAGCCCCACAAGACCGAACACCAAATATATCGCAATCTTCCATCCCGGCATCGTAAGATCCACGCCCTCAAGCCCATCCGCGTCAACGGCCACCAGAGCAGCCGTTTTCGCCGTTTGTCTGTCTCGTTGCGCACTACGCCCCTGGTCCCATAGAATACCCAGTAAAACCGCCAATAAAATGCCCCCGTGCCACCATGTAAATGGCCCCAAAAACGCAAGTCCGATGAACAAAACCGTGGCCAAAATCATCAGCAAAAATGATTTCTTAGGGAAAAAATCAGCCGTGTGCAGTCCGACAATCAGCGCCGGCAGGCCCAAGACCAGCAAAATATTTGCGGTATTCGAGCCGATCACATTGCCCATCGCTAAGCCAGATGCACCATCGACCATGGCGGACAAAACGATCAAGAGCTCCGGCGCTGATGTGCCAAAAGCCACCACCGTCAAACTAACCAGGAGCGCAGAAATACCAAGCCGCAACGCCAAATTGACAGCACCGCGCACCAAAAAATCGCCAGCCAACAAGAGGGTGACCAGACCCAACACCAAAAAAAACCAAGCCAATTTCTATCCTTTGCGATGACCAATATGGCCGCAAGAACAGGGGCCTTTTCCGATACTATAGCGCCCACATTTGACACATTTCGCATTCTTCAAACGGGTTTGGCCGGGAAACCGCAAACGCCCAAACATCGCCAAAACGGCGATCCCGATCAGAAAAAAGGTGACAACTTTTACCAACATTCCCTACATCCCAAAACGGGCAAAGGCGGCGCGTTCCTCAATGCTATGGGTGATGTCTCCCAAAAGAGACATGCCAAATCTTGATAGTATGGGTTTCTTTTGGCCCAAAACCCGGAAGCGGGTTTTTTCGCCAAATTTTTCCTTCATGGTCGGAACCAAATGGCCGATGGCATCGGCCAGACCATCATCGATTGCCTTTTGTCCGACCCATATTTCACCGGTGAACAGATCACGCTCCGCCAGTTTTGCGCCACGTCGATCTTTTATATGATCTTTGAACGTCTGATGAATGCCATCAAGCAGGGATTTCAACCGGGTGACATCCGCTTTCTTCTGCGGTTGAAAGGGGTCAAGCATAGATTTCGAGCTGCCCGCTGTATGCACGCGGCGTTCAATTCCATGTCTTCCGATAAATTGGTTTAAGCCAAATCCAGAGGAAATCACACCGATTGATCCGACAACCGAGGAGGCATCGATATAGATTTCATCCGCACTGGCCGCTAGCCAATAGCCACCAGAAGCTGCCACATCTTCAACAAAAGCATAGACCGGCGTTTCAAACTCTTCGGCCAGTCGCCGAATGCGCGCGCCGATCAGCGATGATTGCACTGGGCTGCCGCCTGGCGAATTGATGACCAAGGCCACGGCGGCAGGTTTCTTGGCGAATGCTTTTTGTAACACTGGAGCCAGACCGGCATCGTTGAGACCGCGGCCCGTGGAGATCATACCGTTCAGACGCACAACACAAACCGTATTGACGTCACGGCGAAAGGGATTTTTCAGTTTCATATGTGCCAGATAAGACACCACGCGGCCTGGAACAAGGCAGGCGACAAAATTTAGCTGCGAATGCGCCATCCCGTTTTGAAAATCCACCAAATGAAGCCCATACACGCGAGCGTAAACAGGGCGATTGCGCCAAGGCTGATGCCAATTGCCACATCCGCTTTTCCGAAAAACGCCCACCGAAACCCAGAGATCAGATAGACTACGGGGTTAAACAGGGTGACGGTTTGCCAAAATTCTGGGAGCATCGAAATCGAATAAAAGGATCCGCCTAAAAACACCAAAGGGGTCACCACAAGCATGGGCACGAGGTTGAGTTGTTCAAAGTTTCCCGCCCAAATCCCGATGATAAAACCCAAGAGCGAGAACGACAGGCAAGTCAGGAGCAAAAAGCTCATCATCGCGATCGGATGCTGAATATCCAAATCCACAAATAGATAGGCTGTGCCAAGAATGACCAACCCGATAAACAGGCTCTTTGTCGCCGCGGCACCGACATAACCGATAACTATCTCAAGGAAATTCACCGGCGCTGACAGCAGCTCATAAATCGTCCCTATGAATTTTGGAAAATAAATCCCGAAACTGGCATTGGAGATAGATTGCGTCATGACCGAGAGCATGATTAAGCCCGGCACAATAAAGGCACCATAGGCCACCCCATCCACCGCCTCCATTCGGCTGCCAATGGCGGTGCCGAAGACGACGAAATAGAGGCTGGTCGACAGAACAGGAGAGATGAAGGACTGTTTAAGCGTGCGGAAAAAACGCGCCATTTCAAATGTGTAAATCGCTGCAATTGCTTGAAAATTCATACCCCATCCTCCTGGAGCAAATCGACGAAAATATCTTCCAGACTCGATTGCTGGGTTTGCACATCACGCATTTGCAGACCGGCGGCCTGCAAATCATTGAGCAGGCCAGTTATGCCGGTGCGCTCGGCATTGGTATCATAGCTATAAGTGAGGCCTGCACCATCGGGCGCCAGTTCGAGCCCATAGGGGGCCAGCTTGGCCGGGATCTCTGACACAGGCTCCAGCAATTCGATGCGAATTTGTTTTTTGCCCATCCGCGCCATCAATGCGGCTTTGTCTTCAACCAAAAGAATTTCCCCGCCGTTGATAACTGCGATACGGTCAGCAATCGCCTCGGCCTCTTCGATGTAATGGGTGGTCAAAATGATGGTGACGCCCTGTTCCTTGAGCTTGGCCACCGTGTTCCACATATCTTTGCGCAACTCCACATCCACGCCCGCTGTTGGCTCATCCAAGAATAAAACCTTTGGCTCATGGGCCAAGGCTTTTGCGATCAGGACCCGGCGCTTCATCCCGCCAGAAAGCGCCATAACTTTCGACTCTTTCTTGTCGAACAAAGAAAGAGTTTTGAGAATTTCATCAAGATAGGCTTCATTTTTCGCTTTGCCAAACAAACCTCTGGAAAAGCGGACCGAGTTGATCACCGTCTCAAACGGCTCAAGTGCGATTTCCTGCGGCACCAAGCCAATCATCGCGCGCACCCTGCGGTAGTCGCGGGCAATATCCATTCCAGCGACCGTGATTGCGCCCGATGTCGGGCTAGAAATACCGCAAATCGTGGAAATTAGGGTAGTCTTTCCCGCGCCATTCGGTCCCAATAATGCAATAATTTCCCCCTCCTGGATATCCAGGCTCGCACCCTTCAAGGCTTCAAACCCACCATCATAGGTTTTGCGAACATTTTGAACGGAGACGATGACAGACATATTTGATCCCTTATCACTTCGGCAGGTCTACACCCCAATTACCCAATGGCACAGAATGACAACCCCCACCGTGCCGCGCGGGCTGTTGGCTTCTCTGTTTTAACGGCTGCGACTGCGCGGATCCAGTGCGTCCCTGAGACCATCGCCAAGATAGTTCACACTCAAAACCGTCAAAGAAATCAAAGTCCCCGGCCAGATAACGCGCTCTGGATAGAGAGTCATCCG
>JAKMFM010000108.1 GCA_022425445.1 Planktomarina sp. | reverse complement strand
TTGGTTGATCCGCGTCAAAGGGACGCCAGTGGCAAAATTCACCCGCGAAAACCACTTTTCGCCAAAATATCGCAAGGAATTTCATGACTGATTCTCTATTTCGCCCGTTTGAGACCCATCTCGATCGGGAGTCGGCCCGTGAGATTCTTAAATCAACCTTGATCGGAGCGGAAGATGGGGAGCTCTTTTTAGAGCGCTGCAGATCCGAAGTGCTGTCCTTTGACGACGGGCGGCTGCGCACATCGAGCTTTGATGCCTCGGAAGGGTTCGGCCTGCGCGCAGTCCAAGGCGAGCGTGTAGGCTATGCGCATTCGACCAAAATTTCCGAGCAAGCCATGCGCCAAGGCGCCGGTACGGTGCGCTTGGCCATTCAGGCAGGTGGTGGGTCTCTGAGCGCCCCGCCGCCCGCCACCAATCGCCGCCTTTACAGCGATCACAACCCGCTGAACGATTCGAACTTTCCAGCCAAAATCGACATCCTGCGCGAGATTGATGCTTTTGCCCGCGGTTTGGACCGCCGCGTGGTGCAAGTTTCGGCGACAATCGCCGCCTCGCATCAAGAAGTGGTCATCTTGCGCACAGAGGGGCCCGATGTTTCAGACAGTCGTCCAATGGTGCGCATGAATGTCTCGGTGATTGTTGAGCAAGACGGGCAGCGCCAAACCGGCTACGTTGGCGGCGGTGGCCGCTATGGGCTCGACGGCATGCTGCAGTCAAGCCATTGGCAGCCTTTGGTGCGCGAAGCTCTGCGCATTGCCGTGGTCAACCTCGCGGCCATTCCCGCTCCTGCGGGTGTGATGGATGTCGCCCTCGGTGCCGGATGGCCGGGAATCTTATTGCATGAAGCGGTTGGGCATGGGCTTGAAGGTGATTTCAACCGAAAAGGCACGTCTGCCTTCGCCGGTCTCATGGGAAAAAGAATCGCGGCCCCGGGTGTCACTGTCCTAGATGATGGCACGATCCCAGACCGCCGCGGGTCAATCAGTATTGACGATGAGGGCACGCCAAGCAGCAAAAATACTTTGATCGAAGACGGTATTTTGGTCGGCTACATGCAGGACCGCCAAAACGCGCGGCTCAGCGGCAATGCGCCAACAGGCAACGGCCGTCGCCAAAGCTTTGCGCATGCGCCCATGCCGCGCATGACGAATACTTATATGATGGGCGGGGATGTAGATCCAAAGGATATGCTTCGAGATATGAAAGACGGCATCTACGCCGTGGGGTTCGGCGGTGGCCAGGTCGATATCACCAACGGGAAATTTGTTTTTTCCTGCACCGAGGCCTATCAGGTCAAAAACGGCCAGATCAGCGCCCCGGTCAAAGGCGCCACCCTGATCGGCGATGGGGCCACAGCGCTGCAACACATCCGGGCCATCGGTAATGATATGCGCCTCGATGATGGCATGGGCAATTGTGGCAAGCAGGGCCAGTGGGTGCCCGTGGGCGTCGGGCAGCCGTCCTTGCTCATCGGCGGATTGACCGTGGGGGGATCGGCGACTTAAAGCGCATCGCGGGCGCGCGTCTTCAGCTTTCACCGAACATTAACCATACAGGGCTTAGCGTTTGAGCATTACAAATGTTAGCAAGGCAAAACAACAGATGACCCAACCCCCAAGTGGCACCGAAACTTCACCTCAGCCCCGCATCAGCGAAGACGATCGCATCGCCCGGTTACATTTGTTGCGGTCACCGCGCGTTGGTCCAGCCACTTACCGGCGGTTAATGGCGGCCCATGGCACGGCGACCGAAGCCTTGAGAGCCCTGAGCTTTCTGGCCGTCTGGAGCGTCACCCCGGCGGGCTTTTGACGCGTATCCACAACCACTAAATTTGTTTTTTTTGTTCAACCTCCATTGACAAATTGCTCTTGCACCCCCTTTTTGACGCAAGAATTTTCCTTTATCCGCAGGGTGTCCCCATGGCTGTTGTTGTTGTAGAATCTCCTGCTAAGGCAAAGACAATAAACAAATATCTTGGGCCAGGGTTCACGGTTCTTGCCTCTTACGGTCACGTACGCGATTTACCTCCCAAAGACGGATCGGTGGATCCCGAGAATGAATTTGAGATGCTTTGGGAGGTTGGCGCGGCCAGCAAGAAACACGTCAAGGCCATCGCCGATGCGCTTAAAGACGACAATGAGCTGATCCTAGCAACCGACCCGGACCGCGAGGGCGAGGCGATCAGCTGGCATTTGCAAGAGACGCTCACAAAGCGCCGCGCGATCAAAAAAGATACGCCCGTATCTCGCGTCGTCTTCAACGCCATCACAAAGACCGCCGTCACCGAAGCCATGAAAAATCCCCGCCAAGTGGACATGGAACTGGTCGAGGCCTATTTGGCCCGCCGCGCCTTAGATTACCTTGTGGGGTTCAAACTCTCTCCCGTGCTTTGGCGTCGTTTGCCGGGGGCGAAATCGGCAGGCCGGGTGCAATCGGTCTGCCTGCGTTTGATTGTTGACCGCGAGATGGAGATTGAGGCGTTCAACCCGCGCGAATATTGGACGGTTGGCGCCAGTCTCAGCACCCCGCGGGGCCAACAATTTGACGCGCGGTTGACCAGTCTGGGCGGCAAGCGCCTTGATAAATTTGATCTGGCCAATGAGACCGAAGCAGAACTGGCGGTTCAAGCGGTTATGAGCCGAGATTTGACGGTGCAATCAGTCGAAGCGAAACCAGCCAATCGCAACCCCTCTGCCCCCTTCATGACCTCAACCCTCCAACAAGAGGCAAGCCGCAAATACGGTATGGGCGCGCGGCAAACCATGTCAGCTGCACAACGTCTTTATGAGGCAGGTTTAATAACCTACATGCGAACCGATGGAATTGATATGGCCCCAGAAGCGGTTCAAGCCGCACGCGCCGTAATCGACAAGCGCTACGGCGCTCAATATGTGCCAGAGCAACCGCGTCTGTATAAGAATAAAGCAAAAAACGCCCAAGAGGCGCATGAGTGCATTCGCCCAACCGAAATCGGCCAAGCCCCTGATTCTCTGTCGATATCCGACTCAGACCAAAAGAAACTCTATGATCTGATCTGGAAACGGACAATCGCCAGTCAGATGTCCGCTGCGCGTTTGGAACGCACCACGGTTGAAATTGGCGCAAGCGATAGTCAGGTGGGCCTGCGCGCCACTGGGCAAGTGATGCTGTTTGATGGCTTCATGCGAGTCTATGAAGAAGGTCAGGACGACACGGTTGTCGATGAAGATGACAAGCGCTTGCCACATATCAGCGCTGAAGATCCCCTGGACAAAAAATTAGTGACCCCAGAGCAGCATCACACCCAGCCACCACCGCGCTACACCGAGGCCAGCTTGGTGAAACGTATGGAAGAGCTGGGCATAGGCCGGCCCTCGACCTATGCGTCAGTGGTCACCACGATCCAAGATCGCGACTATGTGCGCAAAGAGAAAAATCGGCTGATTCCTGAAGATAAGGGGCGTTTGGTCACCGTGTTTCTCAGCAGTTTCTTCCGCCAATATGTGGGCTATGAATTCACGGCCAATCTGGAAAATGAGTTGGATGATGTCTCCGCAGGTGATCGCCAATACCGCACGGTATTGAGCCGTTTTTGGAAGGATTTCAAGGTCGCGATCGACGAGGCAATGGATCAATCCATCACCGAAGTTATTGAAAAAATTAATGATGTCCTTGAACCGCATCTCTTTCCCGTTGAAGAGCCCGGGGTTAATCCACGCATATGCAAAAGCTGCGGCAATGGACGTCTGTCCATGCGCACAGCCCGATCCGGCGGCGCATTTATTGGCTGTTCGAACTACCCAGAATGCCGCTTTACCCGTCCGTTTGGACCACCGGGCACCGAAAGCAGCGCCATCGGTCCTGATGGCAAGCTGTTGGGACATGATGGGGCAGATCCCATCAGCCTGCGCGATGGGCGATATGGCCCCTATGTGCAGCGCGGCACTGTGACAGAGGAGATCCCCAAGCCACCGCGGATGTCCATTCCCAAGAGCTGGTCCTTGGATGACCTGAATTTTGAAAAGGCCGTTCAGCTCTTGTCCCTGCCCCGCGAAATTGGCCCGCATCCCGAAGATGGAGTGATGATCGAATCTTCCATTGGGCGTTTCGGCCCCTATGTGAAGCACGGCACGATATACGCCAATATCGGCGATATTGACGAGGTGTGGAGCATAGGTATGAATCGCGCCGTGGAAGAATTAGCGAAAAAGGCTGCGCGCAGTGGACGGGGCGCAGCTGCCAAGCCCTTGCATGAATTGGGCGAGCATCCCAGCGAGGGTGGCCCTATCAATGTTATGGATGGGCGCTATGGTCCCTATGTGAAATGGGGCAAAGTGAATGCCAC
>JAKMFM010000087.1 GCA_022425445.1 Planktomarina sp. | reverse complement strand
TCACCTACATTGAAAGCATTCTGCTCATCGTGCGCCCGATATTTTTTGGACTTACGAATGGTTTTTTGCAGCAAAGCGTGCTTGAAACGGCGCTCGACCGATACAGTAACTGTTTGCGCGTTCTGGTTCGATGTAACGACGCCGGACAGGATACGTTTGGGCATAGGGCTTACTCCTCGCCTGCGGCGGCGGCCGCTTTTTGGTTTAAGATGGTATTAACACGGGCAACACTACGGCGCACTTGACGCATGCGGCTTGTGTTTTCCATTTGACCTGTCGCCTGCTGAAACCGCAGGTTAAAAGCCTCTTTTTTCAGTGCAACCAGCTCGTCGCGGAGCTGATCCGGGGTCTTGTCCCGAAGTTCGTTGGCATTCATAGCCTTTTCCTTTCAACATCACTGGAGGGCGCACGAAGGGTTACCCTGATTCCAGTGGAGATCATGATGAGCTGCTGCTTTAGTGGGGATTGGCGCATATAGCAACCCCGCAGAGGCGCTTTGTTTGCGGCAATTTGATTTGTAGCGTCTTAACCGCCAAAATACGCGCCGGAGACTGCGCGTTTCCCACTCGCCCTCGGCGTTGTGCTGCGCTACAAAACCCTATGTCTGATATCAAATCGCTTTTCGCAACCCGCCTCTACCACGCCGCACTTAATGAGCACAGTCCCACTGTCGACACAGATGAACTCGCGGCCTCCTGCCTGGCCATCTCTGAAGATGATGAGGCCGGTCAGGACTGGTGTGAAAAGAATGATTTTCCCGGTTACACAAGCTATGCCTCCCTCACCGATTTAGATTGGCGTTTCCCGATCTTCAAAGATCTCGTAACCGCCTTGGACTCGCATGTCGCGGAATTTGCCAAAGATCTCGACTTTGATTTGGACGGCAAAACCATTACGCTTGACAGCCTATGGATTAATATTTTGCCCTATGGCGGCATTCATACGGCCCATATTCACCCCCATTCGATCATCAGCGGCACCACCTATGTGGCGATGCCAGAAGGCACCAGCGCAATCAAATTTGAAGACCCGCGCCTGGCGATGATGATGGCAGCTCCCCCGCGCAAAAAAGCCGCGCGCGATGAGCTGCGCAGTTTTTTTTATGCCCAGCCAAAGGTTGGAGAGATTTTGTTGTGGGAAAGCTGGCTGCGTCATGAGGTGCCAATGAATATGGCAGAAGATGACCGAATTTCTGTGAGTTTTAACTACAGCTGGAGCTAGTCTTGGAGCCCGCAGTGGATCAAGCGGATTGATCTGCGCGCCTGGTTGATCTGCGCGCCAAAGGCCTAAAGAAAAAGCGCCCGCACCTGGGGAGCGGGCGCTTTCAAAATCTTACAACCCAGTCGTTACGTCGATTGTGTTGCCTTCTTCAAGGGTCACATAGGCTTTTTTCACATCACGGCGCTTTCCGAGCATGCCGCGAAAGCGCTTTGATTTCCCTTTGGTAATCGTTGTGTTCACCGCTTTGACCTTCACGTCAAACAGACTTTCAACAGCCTCTTTGATGCTCGGTTTGTTGCTGTCGATGGCCACTTCAAACACAACCGCACCATTTTCAGAGGCCATTGTGGTTTTTTCAGTGATAATCGGCTTGCGGATCACATCGTAATGTTCTGGTTTCGCGCTCATGTCAAACGGGCCTCCAAAGCTTCCAACCCTGCTTTTGTGATCACAAGAGTATCACGTTTCAGGATATCAAACACATTCGCACCCATTGTCGGCAGGATATCCAGACCTTCAATATTCCGCGCTGCCTGTGCAAAGTTTTCATTTACATCTGCACCGTCGATGATCAAAGCCCGTTTCCAACCCAAGTTCGCGACCGCTTTGGCCAAGGCACTTGTTTTACCGTCAGAGACAGCCGCATCAATCACAACCAACTCACCTGCTTTTGCTTTTGCAGATAGAGCGTGCTTCAGACCCAAGGCCCGCACTTTTTTCGGCAATTCATGACCGTGGCTGCGTGGTGTTGGGCCTTTGTAAACGCCACCACCGCGGAAGATCGGAGCAGAACGTGCGCCGTGGC
>JAKMFM010000060.1 GCA_022425445.1 Planktomarina sp. | reverse complement strand
CACTTATACAGTGCGCAAATTCGATGAGGCGCTGCAAGAGTTGAGCATCGACTTCGTGGCGCATGGCGATGAAGGTCCCGCTTCGCGTTGGGCAAGTCATGCAAAAGTAGGCGACTTCATAGGGTTTATGGGTCCAAGCCCTGCAAAGCTGACTGAATTCGACGCTGATTGGTATCTCATTGCCGCTGATCCATCCGCGATTCCTGTCGCCGCGGTTGCCTTGGAAGCGATGCCGCGCGACTCAAAAGGCATAGCAATTTTCGAAATCACAGCCCGCGAGGATCGTCAGGACATCGATGCGCCAAAGGGGATTGCAATACATTGGTTGATCCACCCTGATCCACACACACCTTCAACTGCGCAAATCGACTTTATCAAAGCCATGTTTTGGCCAGAGGGGCGCGTGCAAACGTGTATTGCGGGGGAAGCTTCCGTCATCCGAGCTTTGCGCGGCTTTCTCACCAACGACAAACATGTGCCACGCGCGGACACATATATCTCAGGCTATTGGAAAATCGGCCTTATCGAGGACCAGCATCAACAGGCCAAGCGCGGCGAGAGCGGTTAACCTTTTAGGCGTCTATGCGCCCTGCTCTAGCTCTTTCGCGCTTTGAATATAGTAATGACGCGTCGGGCAATTAATCTGCGCCACCGCATGCGCACGCAACGCATCAACTTTCAACTGCGTCACCAAAGCAACCTCATGCCCTAAATTCAGCAAACGGTCTGCCAGCTCTAAGGCCCACTGAAAATCGCCATCCTGATGCGCCTTTTGCGCAGCGGCAAGCACATTTGCAGCGCCACCCGCGAGCGCAATGATTTTTGCCGCCTCATCCTTGGGCGCAAGCGGCGATAGCGAAGTCGGATTGCCATCAAACCAACCTAAAGTTCCAACGAAATAAGCGCGTACGGCAAAATCTACGCGGCCATAGTATTCGCGCAGGTAAGGCTTTTCTGCCAAATGATCGGGAAGTTTCACGCTCGCAGCCAACTCATCAATCGTGAAACCCGCATCCATGCCATTGCGTGTCTCATCTACGATATGGCGGATCGCGTCGCGGTAATCGGTCAGCGCCCCTTTGATCGTATCTGCGCCAAAAACCGCTTTAGTATGACCGGGTCCAAGCACATCGGGGCCAAAGCTCATTAACAGATCCAGCGTATCCGCCCAAGCATCAAAATCGCGATACGCCGAACCGCGTGGCGGATACAGAGCCGGAAAAGAGCGATAGAAATTGTCGCCGCTGATCAGCACTTTCTTCTCGGGGTACCACACAACGATATGATCCGGCGTTTCACCCGGTGCTCTAACAAGCTCCAAATCGATACCATGAACAGAGAGCTTCGCCCCTTCATCGCCAATGCGCTGCGTTGGGGTAAGGGAGCCTGCGCCCATGCCCTTAAGCGGCCGCGCGCCGGGGCCAACACCAATGCCGATGATTTCATCAGGATAGGAAAGCCCAATGCCGAACTGGCGCTTCGTGCGCGCCTGCATGGCTTTCACAGGCTGCGGATGATCCGATGCAACGAAGAGCGAGTCCTCAGAATAGCGTGTGCTTGCTAGGATCTCGGGGCTGCCGCCTTCGGCAAAAACACTTGCACCCGAAACATGATCGCGGTGCGAATGGGTCAGGATAATCGTCTTGATCGGCAGATCACTGATCTTGCGAAACTCTACCAGAATATTCTCTGCCGCCACCGTTGTCTCGGACGTATCAACGATAATCAAACCATCGTCACCGATGATCATGTAGACGTTAGACGCCGCAAATCCGAACGCTTGATAGACGTTATCGGCAAGCTGCACGATCTCTTTTTGAAAATATTCTGGATGGGCTTTGAGTTCCGGATGCATGGTCATGTCCCTCTTGAAGCAATGTCGCGAGCCTTGCGTACTATGCACAGCGACGGTTAATTAAGGTTGAGGCCATTAACGCGGTTCGGGATCCTAAAATCAAGACAAACCACATCAAAGAGCCCACTATCATCAGATTTTTCTTGCCGTGGGATCCCATAAAGGGCAAAATTTGCTCAAAGCGCAGGTATTCACGCCCGATTTTGGATACTTAGGCATACCTTAGGAACCCAATCAACGGAAAGCACCTAAAAACATGGCGATAATCATACCAACGAACAAGGCGGTCGAAGGCTATGAGGGCCTGCATCTTTATCATGGCGGCATTTCCAATTGCTCCATGCGCGTACGAATGACGTTGATCGAAAAGGGCCTTGATTGGGAAAGCCATCACCTTGATCTCAAGAAGAAAGAGAACATCACAGACGATTACTTCGGCATCAATCCCAATGGTCTTGTCCCCACTCTGATCGATAATGGTGTGGTACATATCGAATCCAACGACATTATCGACTACCTCGATGAAACCTATGCCGAACCGTCATTGCGCCACGGCGACGAGGACGAATTGAAAGGCTGGCTCCACCTGGCGGCGGCAATCCATGTGCCAGCATGCAAGCCCTATGTGTACGCGACCAAGATGGCCCCAAAACTCAAGAAAACCGCCGAAGAGCAAGCAAAATACAACGATCTGCAACAGAATGAAGAGC
>JAKMFM010000053.1 GCA_022425445.1 Planktomarina sp. | reverse complement strand
CAGGAGCCGGTGTCATGCACCGATCACAAATGGTATGTGTGGTAAATACTTAACAAGGAAATAGACAATGGATATGGGAATTTCTGGCAAGAAAGCTCTGGTTTGCGCCTCCTCAAAAGGTCTGGGGCGGGGCTGTGCGGAGGCTTTGGCTGGTGAGGGTGTTCAGCTGGTCATCAACGGGCGAAATGCCGAGGTTTTGGCCGCCACAGCCTCTGAGATTAGATCTACCTATGGAGTAGTGGTCACGGAAGTTGCCTGCGATGTGACCACAGCTGAGGGTCAAGCGATTTTGCTGACCGCCGCCGGTGATATCGATATTTTGGTGACCAATGCCGGGGGGCCGCCGCCAGGGCTATGGTCCGATTGGGATCGCGCTGATTTTATCGCAGCACTCGACGCCAATATGTTAACTCCGATTGCGCTCATGAAAGCCTGCCTGCCGGCAATGATGGACCGCCGCTGGGGGCGGGTGGTGAATATCACCAGCCAATCTGTGAAAGCGCCGATCGGGGTCCTTGGCCTGTCCAATGCGGCTCGTACAGGGTTGACCGGATATGTTGCCGGAACGGCGCGGCAAGTGGCCGAACATGGCGTGACGATTAACAATCTTTTGCCTGGCATTCATGCCACGGACCGGGCGGTCTCGCTCGACAGTGTCATCGTAAAGGCCCAAGGCATCACCATGGAACAAGCGCAGAAACAGCGCCAAGCCACGATTCCCGCCCGCCGCTATGGCACGGCTGAAGAATTCGGCGCGGCCTGTGCGTTTTTATGCTCTCAACACGCGGGATTTATGGTGGGGCAAAATATTTTGCTAGACGGCGGCGCGACAAACGCCACAATTTAGAAGGATCACGCAGCGTAGAGCTTTCCTGTCCAAGCGCATGACCAAGGATGGGGCGCTTACTGGGGATGCATTGCGCTACAATTTTTGAATCTAACCATGGAAAAGGGCTTTTTGATGAAACATGAAAACGTGCAAGAGTATTACGGTAAAACCTTGCAGTCTTCTGCCGATCTTCAAACCAATGCGTGCTGCGAGCCGGCCGAAATGCCCGGTTGGTTGAAAAAAGTCTTGGCGCAGCTGCATGATGAAGTTCTGATGCGCTATTATGGCTGCGGTTTGATTGCGCCGGAAGCACTCAAGGGCGCACGGGTCTTAGATCTTGGTTGCGGTGCGGGCCGGGATGTTTATGCGCTATCGCAAATGGTCGGCGAAAAGGGCTTTGTGGTCGGTGTGGATATGACCGATGAGCAACTGGATGTGGCTCGCAGCTATCAAGACTACCATCGGCAGGCGTTCGGATATCGGGCGTCAAATGTTGCGTTTCACAAGGGTTACATTGAAAATCTGGCAGATTTACCGCTGGAGCCTGGGTCCTTTGACGTCATTGTGTCAAATTGTGTGGTCAATCTTGCGACGGATAAGCAAGCGGTATTGAGAGGGGCCTATAATTTGCTGAAATCTGGCGGTGAGATGTATTTCTCCGATGTCTATGCAGATCGTCGCGTGCCAGAAGCTATGGCGCGTGATGAGGTGCTCTACGGCGAATGCCTGTCTGGCGCGCTGTATTGGAACGATTTTCTGAAGTTTGCGAAATTAGCAGGCTTCACAGATCCGCGGTTGGTCACCCATCGTCCAATCACAATTGAAAATCCGGTGTTGGAAGCTGCGGTTGCGCCGCTTCAATTCACCTCCGCCACCTATCGTCTATGGAAATTGGCGGATTTGGAAAGTGATTGTGAGGACTACGGGCAGGCGGTGATCTACAAGGGGACGATTGAAAATTGCCCCCATGGGTTGCCTTTGGATGGGCACCATTGGATTGAAACCGGTAAGGTCTTCCCGGTCTGTGGCAACACTTGGAATATGCTGGCGCAAACGCGCTTCGCGGCGTATTTTGACTTCATCGGCAATTTTGACAAACATTACGGCATCTTTGAAGGCTGCGGTGCGGCGTCTCCTTTTGAAGCTGATGCCGCAGAGGTGAGCTGTTGCTAAATCCCTGCATGCCACATACATAAGCCTTAGTGTTTTTGTCAGTTGGGCGCTTCTGTTGTCGAATCCGAGACTTGAAATCCGTAACTTGTCGCGCCGATTTGCCGGTCAATCTGCGGTGGATGATGTCAGCCTGCGGCTTGAACCGGGGCAGGTGACCTGCCTTTTGGGTCCGTCGGGCTGCGGGAAATCGACCACGTTGCGCATTGTTGCGGGGGTTGAGCAGCAAGACGCGGGTGAAGTGTTCATAGATGGTGCATTAATCTGTGATGGTGCGCGCTCGCAACCACCAGAGCTGCGCAATATCGGCATGATGTTCCAAGATTTTGCATTGTTTCCACATTTATCCGTTTGGGAGAATGTCGCTTTTGGCCTGAAGGGCGCAAAATCCGCGCGCCGCATGCGGGCAGAAGAGCTGTTAGAGCGGGTCGACTTGGCCGGATATGGCGCTCAGATGCCTCATGAATTATCTGGCGGCGAGCAGCAGCGGGTGGCCTTGGCGCGGGCGGTCGCGCCGGGACCAAAAATCATGTTGCTTGATGAGCCGTTTTCCGGCCTAGATGATCGACTACGCGATGGCATCCGCGATGAGACACTCGAGGTGCTGCGCGAAGCGGGTACGGCAGTTTTGATGGTAACGCATGACCCTGGCGAGGCGATGAAAATGGCCGATGAGATCGCCCTCATGCGGAATGGCAAACTTGTGCAAAAGGGCGCACCCTATACAATTTACAATTCACCAGTTGATAAGGATGCTGCGTCATTTTTTAGTAATATCAACGTCATGACGGGTGAAGTTAAGGGAGTCTTGGCCAAAACACCCTTTGGCGAATTTTTTGCTCCCGGTCATCCTGATGGCACCATATTAGATATTGTGATCCGCCCGCAACATATTCGCATCGATTTCGACCGTGCCGGTCAAGGCCCGAGCCCAACGGATGCGATGGGCCATGCGGCGCGTGCCACAGTTGTGCGCGCGCGTTTTTTAGGGCAAAATTCATTGGTAGATTTCAAACTTGAGCAGGACGAAGTTCTGACTGCGTCGGTGCCTTCGGTATTTTTGCCAAAGCCGGGCACGCTCTTTTGGCTGCTGGCTCCGCGGAAGAATTGCTACGTCTTTCCACGCTCTGCGTGACGGGCATATCCGCTTAGGTCCGATGTCGCGTTCTATTGGGATGTTTGCTCCAAGCCAAATAATCAACCAAGGATTTGCCCGGCTCATCAACAAATACGCCCGGCATTGCGTCAAGCCTCGTAATTTCATCCACCCGGAGGGTGACAAAACTCTGCGCGCTGTTACTCCAAGCGGCTAGGGTCCACAGGCGCCCCCAATAATCCAACGCCAAAGGTCGTAAAAGCAATGTTTGATCGCCAAGCATAATCTGCATCAACTGTTTTGCCCGAATGGCCTGTCTGAGTTTTGGCATATGCTGAAATCCGCGGGCGGCATCAGCGAAAGGGTAGGTGGCAAAGGACCACCCTGAGGCGGCAGCGCTGTCTTCTGGCAATACCCCGTCTATACGGCGTGACAGAGCTTTTGCCGCGGTCGATAATTCGGCATCGTCACTTTCGCCCACAGCCGCCAATCCCAAATGCAGCGCCTCTAGCTCGGTTTTTGTTAAGTTAAGCGCCGGCAGCGTGTAGGCGGCGGTGATTTGATATCCGAGGCCACGTTCGCCGCGAATGGGGACTCCAGAGGTCGCCAAAGTGTCCAAATCCCGATACAGCGTGCGAAGCGATACGCCCACAAGCTCTGCCAAATCGCAAGCCCGGTAGAGATTTCCGTCGCGCAGGATCTGTATGAGGGAGAAAAGACGGTCTTTGCGTGCCATACTGACAGAATAATGGCAGTTGAGTTTCCATACAACGACAAAATCCTGTAAAGCCGCTTTCTGCTGCGGCGCAACTGGCTTAGAAACAGGCAACATTTCATCTGAGGATACACGACATGACCCCTGCATTTCTTACAAACATCCCTCCAATGGGCTATTTGATCATCGCCCTTGTGGTATTGGTTCTGTTCGGCCGTGGAAAAATTTCTGCCATGATGGGCGAAATGGGCAAAGGCATCACTGCCTTTAAAAAAGGCGTCAACGACGGTCAGCAAGAGATTGAGGAAGCGGCATCTGAGGGCGCAAAAGATGTGACGCCTGACTCGGAAAAAGACAAATCCTAAGCACTATCACCTCTTTGACATAAGGAAGGGTCTCGATGTTTGGATTGGGATGGGCTGAGATACTGGTCGCGGCTGTTGTGGGGCTGATTGTCATCGGTCCCAAAGAATTGCCTGTTGTATTTCGCAAGATTGGCCAACTTGTCGGCAAAGCCAAGGCCATGGCTCGGGATTTCAGCCGGGCGATGAACGAAGCAGCTGATGACGCAGGCGTGAAAGATGCAGTTGAGTCAGTCAACTCATTGAAAGACGGGGTGCGCAGCGTCTCGGACCCAACCACCAAGTGGAAAGACTTCGTGCCGGGCTCGGAAACCGGAAAACTGTCAAAAGAGCGGGCGGAGAACGCCAAAAAAATGCATGACGCCATGGGTGAACGTGCGCAAAAGCGCATTGATGCGGAGAATATGGCAAAGGCGGCGGCGGAAAAGGAGTCTGCCAAGAAACCATCGCCCGTCAAAAAATCTGCTCCTCCCAAGAAACCTGAGGCTGCTAAGAAAACTCCGGCTCCTCCCAAGAAACCTGCGGCCCAAAAAAAGGCCGCTCCTAAATCTGGTACAAAGACATGAGCCGCGAAGACGAAAGCTTAGACGATTCTTCTGCCCCTCTGATCGAACATTTAACTGAGCTGCGCACATGCCTGATCCGCGCGGCGCTCGCTTTTATTGTTGGACTGTTCGCCTGTTTTTTCGTCGCCGAATATATCTTGAATTTTCTGGCTGAGCCCATTGCCGAAATTCTGCGCCGCCGCGGTGAAGTCGCGCAGTTGATTTTCACGGCGCCACAAGAGAAATTCTTTGTTTTGATCCGCATATCGGTGATTTTTGGCCTTGGCGTCTCCTCGCCCGTGATTGGCTATCAACTTTGGCGCTTTGTCGCGCCGGGCCTTTATCGAGCCGAAAAGAACGCGTTTTTGCCCTTTATCATCGCCTCCCCCGTTCTGTTCATAATGGGAGCTGCTTTTGCTCATTATGTGGTCAGCCCGCTGGCTCTCAATTTCTTTATTGGATACGCAGATATTATGCCGACGGTGACGGCTTTGTTGACGGGCACTGAGGTGCAAGTGACTGACACAGCTTTGAAAACCCGGTTTCTCGGATCGGTTCGCGAGACTTTGGATATTGTACTAAAGTTTATCATGGCCTTTGGCATATGTTTCCAATTGCCGGTTCTGCTCACCTTGATGGGCAAGGCGGGCTTGGTGTCGGCGGTGGGCCTGCGGGCTGTGCGCAAATATGCCATCGTTGCTATTTTGATCCTCGCTGGCATTGTGACGCCACCGGATGTGGTGACGCAAATTATCCTCTTCGTAGTGGTTTACGGGCTGTATGAGATATCCATCTGGTTGGTTGTCTATGTGGAACGCAAACGCAATGCCTTCTTAAAGGAACAGGGCGTCTCTGACGAAGACCTGTTTGCAGATGAGGGCGCTGACAGCACGGAGAATCAATCATGACTGATGCGGCGCTCAGGCGAATAGCTGATGCGCTGGAGCGCATGTCGCCCGCCCCCCTTGAAGCCCCGGACTTTGCCGAGGCGGAGGCATTTTTGTGGCACACAAGCCCGGATCAGTTGGAGCCAATTGCCGACGTGTCGCGGGTGAATCTTGATCTTCTGGTCGGCATTGACCGGTCACGGGACACGCTCCTCGAAAACACGCTTCGGTTTGCCCGCGGCTTGTCTGCCAATAATGCGTTGTTGTGGGGCGCGCGGGGGATGGGGAAATCGTCTTTGGTCAAAGCGGTGCATGCGCATATCAATGCACAGGGCCTACCTTTGAAAGTGATCGAGCTGCAACGCGAAGATTTGCCATCGGTGACGCGCCTTTTGGCCTTATTGCGCGGCGCGCCCTATCGCTTTTTATTGTTTTGCGATGATCTGTCGTTTTCCCATGACGACCAGCATTACAAATCGCTCAAAGCTGTGTTGGACGGCGGGATTGCTGGGCGGCCGGAGAATGTGATTTTCTATGCTACCTCAAACCGCCGGCATCTCATGCCGCGCGATATGATTGAAAATGAGCGGTCAAGCGCCATTAACCCAGGCGAGGCAGTTGAAGAAAAAGTCAGCTTGTCGGATCGGTTCGGTCTCTGGCTAGGCTTCCATCCCTGCGATCAAGACCAATACCTAAGCATGATTGAGGGCTATTGCACCGCTCACGGGGTAAAGGTAGATCCAGAGGTGCTGCGCGCAGAAGCAGTAGAATGGCAGGCCACGCGTGGATCCCGTTCAGGACGCGTGGCGTGGCAATTTTTCGTAGACTTGGCCGGCCGTCACGGGGTCGCTGTCTAGCCCGCTGATGCTCACGGTCTAGATGTAATCATCTGGATCGACGGATTCGAGGCCTTTGCGCACCTCGAAGTGTAAGAATGAGGGCGCGCCTTCGCGTATTTTGGCAATTTTTTGACCGCGGGTGACCGCATCTCCCTTTTTCACCGATAGGCTGTCGATGTTTGTGTAGACTGTCAGCAATCCATCGGCGTGTTTGATCACAACAATGGCAACGCCCTTGGTGTCTTTGGTGATTGCAGCAACTGTGCCGACGTCGGCAGCAGACACCGCCGTGCCGCCTGGGCCCCCAATATCAATACCTTCGTTCACACCTTTTTTATAACTGCGAATGATCGTACCGCTGATAGGCCGCATAAATCGGGTGTCGCTTTGCGAAGCTTGGGTTATGGGGCCGGTATCTGCAACGGGTGCAGGGGCGGCTGCTGGTGCTGGTATCGCCGCTGCCTGCGGCTGAGCGCTGCGGGGTTGCGGCCGGGTGCTGCTGGGGGGCGCGGGTGCAATTGAACCCGCGCCGGGCGCGCTAACCTCAACGGGCGGGATTGGGATGATCGGAATTAACAGATATTGCCCGGGACGCAGCTCCGTCGTCAAATTGAGACTGTTCCACTTTGCGAGATCCTCTGCTGGGACAGAATAGAGCCGCGAAATTGTATAGATCGTCTCACCCTCAACGACCTTGTGGCGCTTGGGCTCTACGGCCTGAGGTCCGGCGCTTGGCGCATCTGACAATTCACGAATGTCGACTATGGTTGGTGTCAGTGGTGCGCCATCGGCGGCCACAGCGGTCATGTTGGACGGCAGGGCAATCACTTCGCCGTGGCGCAAAATCGCCTTCCGCGGGATGCCATTGAATTGGCCCAGCCGATCTGCATCGACACCAATGCGCGCAGCGACATCTTCTATTCGGTCTCCTGCTCTGGCCAGAGCAACTTGATAGCTTGGAAATGTGAGGACCCCGCGCGCATCTGGTTCTGGACGATCTGCCACCGCATTGGCAGCCGCGCTGCTTGTATCCAAAATGCCACCAAATTGATCGCGGACATCCATGCCAAAACTATTTGTGCAGCCTGTAAGTACCGTGGCTATCAGAAGCGATATTATATGTTTCGAATCAAATCTAAGTGCCATTATACTCTCCTCGCCCGGACCTATTATGGTCAGGTCTCTTAGGTATTTTCTTTTCCCAGACCCTCGAGCAGCGGTACAAAGCGCACTGCTCTGAGCTCTTGATAGTTCAAACCTTCGTCCGTTTTCGTCACCTTGACCAAGGTCTGCACAGCATCCGACTGCCCAACCGGCAATACCATAATACCGCCGATACGCAGTTGTGCCAACAGGGGACCGGGCGGATCTTCGCTTGCAGCGGTCAAGACGATGCGATCAAAGGGGGCTTGTTCTGGCAGCCCGCGGCTACCATCGGCGGTGAAAGCGATGATATTGGAGATATTTTCGGCTTCAAAAACTTCGCGCGCGGCTTTGACGAGGCGTCTATGTCGATCTACCGTATACACCCGCCGGGCCAACTGACTCAAAATTGCCGCCTGGTAACCGGAGCCCGTGCCAATTTCCAAAATCTTGTGGCGCGGTTGCACGTCCAGCGCTTCGGTCATCAAAGCAACAATGGACGGTTGTGAGATGGTCTGACCACAGGCAATGGGCAAAGGTGTGTCTTCATAGGCGCGATCTTCAAACGTTCCGCGAATATATTTGCCGCGATCCACTTTCTCCATGGCTGTCAATACGCGCTTATTGGTGACGCCATGCGAGCGAAGGGAAAACAAAAACTGCATTTTTCGTTCAGCGGCGGGATCCATCATTTAGTCCAAAATCTTGGCCAAATTCGCCAATTGATCATGAGCGGTCAAATCGGCGCGCATGGGTGTGAGGGAGATAAAGCCGTCCAAATTGGCGGCGGCGTCTGTGCCATCCTGAGTTGGAGCTTGCTGCGGACGGCCGTGCATAAAGAGAAATTTCCGGCCATTCGGTGCATTGGTGGCATGCGCACCAAAGGCACCGTCACCACGATACCCCTGTTTGACAGCCTTCATCCCCAAAACGCCCGAGGATGGAACAGGTGGGAAATTAATGTTGTAAAACAGAGCGTAATCTTCAGCGCGTGCGAAGCCTGCATCCAGGCAGGCTTGGATGGCAGCGATGCCATGATCCGCGCTTGCTTCAAAACTATTGTCTAAATCCGTGTTTTGCGGCCCATAAAACTGTGAAAGTGCAACTGCTGGAATGCCGGCAAGCGCGGCTTCCATCGCCGCACCGATGGTGCCAGAATAGACGGTATTTTCTGCAGAATTATTGCCCTTGTTCACGCCGGATAAAATCAAATCCGGGCGCTGGGGCAAAAGATCATTGAGCCCAGCCAGCACGCAATCGGCAGGAGAGCCTTCGACCGCAAACTTTCGCTCTGCATAGTGATGCACAAGCACGGGTTTGGTGTAAGAGATACAATGGCCAACACCAGATTGCTCTGATTGGGGTGCAACTGTCCAAACCTCCCCCTTGGGGCCGGCCAGTTCGAGAGCGAGATCCTGCAACACCTGCAGGCCGGGCGCCATAATTCCATCGTCATTTGTGATAAGTATACGCATAGATCTTGGTTAGAAGGTTGTGCGGTGGCGGGCAAGCCTGATCGACCCGCAGCATCGGTATTTTCGCCATCAAGGTGAAAATATACGCAGTTACGCCTGGGCGAATAGATCTAGAGCCGTGGTTATCCGGGCCGCTTCGCTGTCGCAACTGGTCAAGGCACTGCGATCTTCTCCGGGGTAAAAGCGCGCGCGGGTGGCTGTGGGCATGGGCGCGGGTGTTATAATCTCAACCTTAGGGCCAGTTTTGACTGTCTCGGCCTGCCAGCTTTTGGCCAAAGCGATCTGTGCTGCCTTGGTGGCGCCATAGCTGCCAAAGAATTTCTCGCCACCGCAGGGATCGTCAAAGAAAATCGCCTTTCCGTTGTCATGCAACAAGGGGGCGACATTGGGGATCAGCATCCCAGTGGTGGTCACGTTGAGTTTGATCGACTTGTCCAAATCCCGGCTATCTATGCAATTGGCAGGAGAGAGGGGTGCTGCATGTATTGCGCAATGGGCCCAGATCTGCAGCCCGCCCCAGCGATCGTGGATAGATCTGCACAGGTGGCGCACAGCATTCACATCGGTGATGTCAAGGGGGGCGAGGGTCGCTTGCCCGCCGCTGGCTTGGATGCGGTCATCCAATTCTTCAAGCCCACCGGCTGTCTTTGCCACTGCGATGACATGGAATTTTTGCGCAAGCTGCAACGCCAAAGCTGCGCCAAGTCCACGCGAGGCGCCCGTGATGAGAATTGGATGAGTCATACGTCGCGTCATGGGGGCAATTTTGCAGCAGGTCAAGGGGGAGGGGCGTTACTCAGCGGCCTTCATTTGAAAACCGCTCGAGATTTGATCGGACGGGATCACGGGATAGTCTCCGCTGAAACACGCGTCGCAATATTGTGGCTGTGCACTGTTACGCTCTGTGCCGCCGATTGCGCGATAAAGCCCATTGAGCGAAATGAATTTCAAACTGTCCACGGCCAAATGTTGGCGCATTTCCTCTTCTGACATGGTCGCGGCCAATAGTTTGTCGCGATCTGGAGTATCTACACCATAAAAGCAGGGCCAAGCCGTTGGCGGACTTGCTATGCGGAAATGCACTTCAGCGGCACCGGCGTCTAGGATCATCTCTTTGATCTTGCGCGAGGTGGTGCCGCGCACAACGCTGTCGTCCACCAATATAACCCGTTTGCCGCGGATCAAAGCGCGGTTTACATTCAGCTTCAAACGGACGCCCATGTTGCGAATTTGTTCGCTGGGCTCAATAAAGGTGCGACCCATATACTGATTGCGAATAATGCCCATTGCATAGGGGATGCCTGATTCCAGCGAAAATCCAATCGCTGCGGGCGTGCCGCTGTCAGGCACGGGGCAAACCAAGTCTGCTTCCACTGGCGATTCCTTGGCCAATTCGCGGCCGATGGCCTCGCGGGTTTCATAAACGCTTCGGCCGCCAAGGATGCTGTCGGGGCGGCTGAAATAGATGTGCTCGAAGACACAAAACCGCGGCGGCGCCGGGCGAAAAGGGTAACTGCTTTCGACGCCATTGGCGGTGATAACCACCATCTCGCCGGGATGAATTTCGCGCACAAACTCGGCGCCAGTGATATCTAATGCGCAGGTTTCGGAGCTGAGTAC
>JAKMFM010000048.1 GCA_022425445.1 Planktomarina sp. | reverse complement strand
TCCGGGGGCGGGGGTGCCGATGGCGACACTCTCCGCCAAGCATGCGGTCGCGGCGATCTTGAACGACCTCACTTTGACATAGAGGTGCCCCCCGGTGGGTATGCTTGGTGGTATATTGATGGGGTCAGTGATGATGGTCAGCGTGCCGTTTCTGTGATCGGCTTTATTGGTTCGGTCTTCTCGCCGTGGTATGCTTGGTCGGGTCGTGGGGATCCCAACAATCATTGTTGCATCAATGTTGCCACCTATGGTCGAGGTGGCCGCTTCGCCATGACGGATCGGGGACGCACAGCGTTGCGGCAAACTTCAGATACGCTCACCATAGGTCCGTCGTCTCTGCATTGGACCGGAACGCAATTGGTGATTGATGTGGATGAGA
This sequence comes from Planktomarina sp., assembly GCA_022425445.1. Taxonomy (GTDB): domain Bacteria; phylum Pseudomonadota; class Alphaproteobacteria; order Rhodobacterales; family Rhodobacteraceae; genus Planktomarina. The sequence goes on along the minus strand of JAKMFM010000048.1, from coordinate 9,568 downwards.
TATCTTCATTGCCTATCATTTCCAGAATGCGGGGACGGATCACCTTAACCCCGCCGACCCTCACAGAAATTGAGTTGCCACTTACAGCTGATGGCGCCCATGTTTGGCGTCCCTTCGCTCCAATTGCCCGTATTTCTGTGGATCTAGAGGCGAAGGGCTGGCAGTTTGATGGGCATGGTTATTTCGACAGTAATTTTGGCACACGAGCTCTTGAAGAGGATTTCAGCTCTTGGACTTGGGCCCGATATCCGACCCTATCGGGTGCAACCTGCTTTTATGATGCCGAGCGTCGCGATGGGACGCGCTTAAATGCAGCCATTGGCTTTACCCCTGAAGGACAGGCCGCACAGTTTCCGGCCCCCGGATCTGCACGCTTCAACCGAACGCTCTGGGCACTGCCTCGCACCACCCGTGCAGATCCGGGTTATCGGCCAAAACAGATCAAATCCATGCTTGATGCGCCATTTTATTCAAGGTCTGTCGTCGAAACCATGTTGCACGGTGAGCGGGTGCAGGGGGTGCATGAGTCGCTTGATCTCAATCGCTTTGCATCTCCGGTCGTTAAATCCATGCTGGCGTGCCGCGTGCCGCGTCGGGCACGTTGGAAATTCTAACTATTTTGCAAGCATAGCGCCGTTGGTCTGGCCACGTTCTTTGCGCTTGAGTTCGGCCATGGCGGCTATAAATGCCCCAGTATGCCCTTGGCCCCATGATATCGCATGGCGTTCATTGATTGCCACGGCATCGACCAAAAACTGAACCTCTGGCAGCGGCCGCGCGTAGAGCACCGGTGAGGTTGGCATGACCAAGCCTGCGGTTGTTCGGAAAGATGATTTTGCCAGAAGCGCCATTTTTTGCGCTTTGCTTGTGCGACCGCGGTGGGTGATGGAATCATAATTGTTGCGGGTCACAGCCCGCCCAATGGCGGCATAAATATAACGGGCGGCATAGATGCCAGTGCGGGCATTCAGCGGCAAGGCAGCAACACCCGCTTCAGATCTCACATAGAGTGCATTGGCCTCGGATAGAAGCTTCTTAACCATTCGGCGCAGCTCTGGCGTTGCTTGGGTTGCGCTTAAAACTTGCTGTGGATCCAGCCCCTCAGCATGGATCCATTCAAGTGGCAGGTAAATACGCCCAGCGCGGGCATCCTCGCCCACGTCCCGCGCGATATTTGTCAGCTGCATCGCCACACCCAAATCGCAAGCCCGTGCTAAAGCGTCCGCATCGCGCACCCGCATTAAGACACACATCATCGCACCCACAGCAGAGGCCACGCGGGCGCAGTAGCTGTGTAGGTCAGACGGGCTGGTATAGCGGCGTTCCATTGCGTCCCATGCCAGACCCTCTAACAAAGCTTCGGGCAGCGCAGCCGGCATTTCGAAATCCTCAACCACTGACGCAAAGGCTCGGTCCTCCGGGGCGTTGCGCGGCCTTCCCGCATAGATCAGTGCCAACCGCTCCTGCAATTCAATCACGGCATGGGTCTTGTTTTGCCCTTCATCCACCTCGTCATCGGCACATCGGCAAAAGGCATAGAGCGCCAATGCAGGATCTCGAACGGAGGCGGGCAACAATTTCGATGCGGCATGAAAAGAGAGTGACCCGGTACGGATCACATTGCGGCAATGGTGCAGATCGTCAGGGCGTATCATTCAGCTGCCATCCGTGTTTTTCCTTGAGCAATCGAAGCATCGGCCACAAGTTTTGACAAGACTTCCGCGCTGGAGATGACGCCGGGCAACCCGGCGCCGGGATGGGTTCCTGCGCCGACAAGATAGAGGCCACGGGCCTCCTCGCTCACATTATGGGGTCGGAACCAAGCGCTTTGTAGGATGCGCGGCTCTATCGAAAACCCCGCGCCATGGGGGCTGAGGTAGCGATCCTCAAAGGTTTCCGGGGTGAAGATTGTTTCAGTTGAGATGCAGGTCTCGAATCCCGGCATCACTTTCTCCACCTCAGCGGCAACTTTGGCGCGATATGTTGGCATTTCCTTTTGCCAATCGACTTTTTTCTTCCAGCCCAAATGTGGAACGGGCGATAATACATAGAATGTATCATCGCCAGCGGGCGCAACGCTTGGGTCGGTTACAGATGGCCGATGGATATAAAGGCTCATATCGTCGGACAAGCGACCTTTGATAAAGATCTCGTGTAACAGGCCCTTGTACCGAGGTCCGTTGGCAATTGTATGGTGCCCGACATCGGCCCATTTCCCGGCGGTTCCCCGAGTTCCAAAGTACCAAACGAACAAGCCCATCGACCAGCGCTTGCGCGCAAGTTTCGGTGTCGTCCAACGTCGGCGCCTGTGGTTGCGTAAGAGGTGATCATAAGTGTGACCGGCATCGGCATTGCTAACAATCAAAGGTGCATCGAATCTTTGGCCGTCGGTGAGCGTAACCGCTTTCGCCGCCCCGTTTTCAATAAGAATTTCATCTGCTACGGCCTCTTGGTGGATCTGCCCACCCTGGTCACGTACAACTGCGGCCATGGCATCAGCAATCTGTTGCACCCCGCCCATGGCGTAATGCACTCCATAAGTTTTTTCCAAATGCGCAACTAAGGCGTAGATGGATGTGACATGCATCGGATCGCCACCAATGAACAAGGGATGAAAGGACAGGGCCATTCTGAGCCGCTCGTCTTTGACACGCCGAGCAGCTAGGGCATAAATAGAACGGTCTGCCCGCAACATTGCAAATGTTGGCACGACTTTTAGGGTTTCCCAAAGCCGGTGCATGGGTTCTGCAACCATGCCTTCATAGCCAACCACATAGCGTTTTTGCGAATCTTTCAAAAAGTGTTTGTACCCGGACAGATCCGCAGGATTCAGCCTCTGGACTTCCGATTGCATCGCCTCGTCATCGCCGCTGGCACGGAAATATGAGCCATCTGGCCAGCGAATCTCATAAAACGGTTCGAGGGGCCGCAGATCTACATCCCTATGAAAATCTCGACCACAGGCGGTCCATAGGGACTCAAACACCTTCGGCATGGTCACAATTGTTGGTCCCAAATCAAAGCGATGACCGTCTTGTGTGATTGAGGAGCCACGGCCGCCCACCCGATCGAGCTTGTCCAATACAGTGACCGCATAACCCTTTGCGCCTAGCCGCATCGCTGCCGCCAACCCACCCAGGCCGGCGCCAATCACAACCGCGCGGTTGTCTTGGGTGCTGTGATCAGGGTTGGCCATAAATTTTTCGCCCGCTATCTGTCTAGAATTATTTACAACCATAGGTCTTATGTGCTTCCCAATGCAAGGATAATGTGTCAACATAATCTGACACATTTACCGGGTGCACAGGGCATGACGCAGATCGTCACAATCAGTTTCTTTCGTTTTGGGTCCGTTCGCTCCCGACTTTGGGCCTTCGCCATGATGGGTTTGGCCCGAGGGCAAATGTCGCGCATCCCGGGTATTGGATTTTGGAAACTATTTGGATCAGGCTCCGATGAGGGCTTTACCCCCAAACCCAATGTGTCTGTCTACGCCGTGCTGGCAACTTGGCCGGATCGGCGAACCGCGGAGCGCAGCTTGCAAGAAAGCACCATCTTTGCGCGCTACCGCCAGCAGGCCGTCGAACATTGGACCGTGTTTATGGAAGCGGAGACAGCGCGGGGCAAATGGTCGGGTTCAACGCCATTTTCAGCGACGGATCAAAGTCACGATGGCCCGCTGGCGGTGATGACCCGTGCCACGTTGCGACCGCGAAACCTCATACGATTTTGGCGGCGTGTGCCCAATATTTCGCAGGTGATCGGCCAAGATCCGAATGTTGTTTTCAAGATCGGCATTGGTGAAGTGCCTTGGCTCCAACAGGTGACCTTCTCCATATGGCCCAGCATCGAACATATGAACAATTTTGCGCGCAAAGGGCACCATGCGCAGGCTATTCAAGCGGTGCGTATGGAGGGATGGTTCAAAGAAGAACTCTATGCCCGATTTGCCCTTATCGCGGACACCGGCACTTGGGAGGGCGACTCCCCTCTAAAAAAACTGGATATCTCATGAAGCAGCCTTTTCCTTTCTCAGCCATTGTCGGACAGGATGATATGAAACTGGCCATGGTGTTAACCGCCATTGATCCGTCGATTGCGGGAGTGCTCGTCTTTGGGGAACGTGGCACCGGCAAATCCACTGCGGTGCGGGCTTTGGCTGGGTTGTTGCCGCCGATCATCGCTGTGAAAGCCTGTCCGGTGAACAGTGCGGACGTTAAAGACTGTCCTGAATGGAGCGACGTATCCGATGCCAGTGTTCAAAGCATTGCCACGCCCGTTGTGGATCTTCCTTTGGGCGCGTCAGAGGATCGTGTCACCGGGGCGCTCGATATCGAGAAAGCCTTAACCAAGGGTGAGAAAGCCTTTCAGCCCGGCCTATTTGCGCGGGCGAACCGTGGATATCTTTACATTGATGAGGTGAATCTTCTTGAAGATCACATTGTGGATCTGTTGCTGGACGTGGCGCAATCTGGTGAAAACGTTGTGGAACGCGAAGGACTTTCCATCCGCCACGCTGCGCGGTTCGTACTGGTTGGATCTGGCAACCCGGAAGAAGGTGAATTGCGACCACAATTGATGGATCGCTTTGGACTGTCGGTCGATGTGCTGTCCTCCACAGATATTGATGAAAGAATTGAGGTCATGAAGCGGCGTGACGCCTATGAGAACGATCATGAGGCCTTTATCGCGCATTGGCAGTCGGAAGATGCCACCTTGCGGGCGCGCATTGTTGCCGCGCGGGAAGCTTTGGCAGATTTGCAAACTCCCGATAGCGCCCGGCGCCGCGTCGCTGAGCTTTGTATCGCTTTAGGTTCGGATGGGTTGCGTGGGGAGTTAACGCTCTTGAAAGCTGCCCGGGCCTTTGCAGCATTCGCCGGTGATGTGGCCGTGACTGACGATCATATCCGTAAGACCGCCGTGCTGGCCCTGCGTCATAGATTGCGCCGGGATCCTTTGGACGACTCTGGATCAAGCAGTCGCGTTGCGCGGACAGTCTCAGAAATTCTAGGCGATTGATATGACCCGTTGGGAGAGGGCGCAGCTGGCGATTACGCTCCTGGCCATAGATCCCCAAAGGCTTGGGGGTCTGGTCATTCGCGCCCGCGCCGGCCCACCTCAGACTGAAATGCTTGCCGCTGTTCAATCGCTCGATATCCCGACGGTTAAGTTGCAGCATCACATGACGCATGAGGTACTCAACGGCGATGTTGATTTGACCGGTTCCTTGGCGGAGCGCCGACTGGTGAGGCGCAACAGTATCTTTGACTGCCCGCCGTCCTTGTTGGTTCTTCCTATGGCTGAGCGCTGCCAACCACAATTTTCTGCGCGGATTTGTCAAGCTTTAGAGGCGGGTCTTGGGCATGGTTTGATCGCCTTAGATGAAGGTGCGGAGGAGGGGGATTGCGTTCCAGCTGCGCTGACAGATCGCCTAGCCTTCCATGTCATCCTCGACGATGTGGCCTTACAAGATCTATTATCCATCACATTGCCCAGCTCCTTGGAAAAAATCCGCGCTGAGGTCCGTGGTGTGACATTGCCCGCCAAATTGAGGGAGGAGGCCGTTATCTTGGCCGCATCACTTGGCATTTCAAGCCTGCGTGTGCCGCTGCTTCTGGGATATGCAGCGCAAGCTCATGCTTCTCTTCACGCGCGTGGTGCGGTGACGGAAGAAGATTTAAAAGTGGCCGTGATGCTGGTCTACCCACATCGGGCCACGCGCTTGCCGCAGGATCCGGAACCCGAAGGGCAAGCTGATGAGGCAAACCCACCTGAGGCGCCGCAAGATCCAACGCAAGCAATACCGCCCAATGATCTAATGATCGAAGCTGTGAAGGCTGTCCTACCGGCTGATGTGTTGGCGCAGTTGCAAAGCACGGTAAAGCAACCCGCGTCTGGCTCGGGATCTGGCATGCGCCGTAAAGGAAATCATCGCGGGCGCCCCCTTCCGGCGAGGCTCGGCCCAAAAAACAGCGGAGCCCGGGTTGACCTTGTGGCCACCTTAAGGGCCGCAATCCCTTGGCAAACTCTGCGCAAGATCTCAAACCCTGAGGCCAGAGGGCCAATTTTTAACGCATCTGATTTGCGCCATAAACGCTATGAAATTCAATCAGATCGCCTGCTTATTTTCACAGTAGATGCGTCAGGCTCTGCGGCTGTTGCGCGTTTGGCTGAGGCGAAAGGCGCGGTCGAACTGCTGCTCGGCGAGGCCTATGCCCGAAGGGATCATGTTGCACTTTACGCATTCCGCGGAGCAGACTCTGAGGCATTGTTGCCGCCCACAAGATCACTGGTGCAAACCAAAAAGCGGCTGGCTGCGCTTCCTGGCGGAGGGGCCACACCTTTGGCTGCTGGATTGGCGGCGGCGTTTAACCTTGCGGTGCAAGAACGGCGCAATGGTCTGACGCCAACTTTGATTTTGCTCACCGATGGGCGTGCCAATGTTGCTCTTGACGGATCCAATGACCGGGTCCAAGCGGCGATGGATGCATTGATGTTGGCTGGAAAAATTGCTGAGGCGCAGATCCCGGCCTTGGTGATCGACACTACAATCCGGCCGGAAAAAACGCTGCAAGCCCTGGCTGGCAAAATGCGGGCTAACTACATTGCTTTGCCCCGCTCAGATGCCAAATCGGTGTCCGGTGCCGTCGCTTCAGCTTTGGCGCAATCGTGATGAACTGGCAGCAATCAAAGCATTATTGGCCCTTTGCGCATTATTCTCAATTCACGCTGCAAAAACCGCATCTGTGGCATATTCAAGATATCGGAACTGGCCCGGTGATTTTGCTTATTCATGGAGCTGGCAGCACAACCCACAGTTGGCAACATCTTGTGCCGTTTTTAACTGACAAATACCGGGTGATTATGGTGGATTTGCCCGGGCAGGGGTTTACACGGCTGGGCGCGCAGCAACGTTGCGGGTTGGATCATATGGCCGAAGACTTAACGCGCTGTTTGACCGCGCTTGATATCGCGCCCAAGGTCATCATTGGCCACTCTGCCGGCGCAGCAATTGCTCTGCGCCTTGCGGAGCTTGCAACGTTTGACTGTAAGGTTATCGGAATCAATGCAGCGCTTGATCACTTCCGCGGCGTGGCTGGAGTTTTGTTTCCACTCTTGGCAAAGGCCATCGCGAACTTGCCGTTCTCAAGCAGCGTTTTGAGTAAAATTGCCGGTCACGACGACACAGTCGATCGTATTCTCAAAGGCACGGGCTCAGATCTCGTTGAGGCAGATTTAAAATTCTACAAAGAGTTGATGCGTAGCCGCTCTCATATCGGTGCCACCATGCAAATGATGGCCCAATGGGATCTTGAACCGGTCTTGGCTCGGCTGCCGAAACTGCAAACTGAGACACATTTGATCGCCTCTTCCAATGATCTTGCTGTGCCCTGCGCAACATCTCAAAGGGCCGCAGCTTTGCTGCCGAATGCAGATTGCCGCGTGCTGTCCGATCTTGGGCATCTGGCGCATGAAGAGGACGCTGCCACCATTGCCGCTTGCATCGTTCCCTTATTGGATTTTGGCAGCGCCTCAGTGAATAAAGCGGATTGAGAGAGGCAGTCTCACAGCCGGCCACCGGTATCAACCTGAAGTTGCTAATGTCATCCAAACCCCAAAAAACCTTGTCTGAAGGGAGGTTTTTGCATAGGGTTTCCGCCCATGGGAAACATTGAGATGACAGATTTAGATTTTGAACAGTTGGAGCCTCAAATCTTTGAAGCTGCGCGGTTGATGGAGATGCTGTCGCATCCTGCACGGCTCCGGATCCTTTGCACAATGCTCGGCGGGGAGAAAAGTGTTCATGAGTTGGCGATCAATGCCAGCCTGTCACAGCCGGCTATGTCGCACCATTTGCGCAAGCTGCGCGATTCGGAGTTGGTGAACACCCGGCGCGACAAACAAACCATATACTATTCACTCAAAGGCGAGCAGGTGGCGGCTGTGTTGGAAGTCTTGCATCGCTTATACTGCAGCGAGCTTATTCATTAAGCGGCGCATGATCGGTAAATTCTTTAGCGGCTCTCTGATCTGGTTGGCCTAGATCCTCCGACTTCAAGAGCGGCGGGAGATCAGCAGCGCCCTGAGCCATATGACCAACGATCAAAGGTAGCATATCTGGGCTCACTGCCTCCGACATTGGTGGGCGTTTCCAAGCAATGCTGTCGATGGCTTCACAATTGAGACAGACAGGCTCCCAATCATGATCTACATGTCCACAATTTTCACAAATCCATTGTGGGTCGCGCTGGGCGGAAATGGCTTGGGTTAAGAGCTGGCGTATAGATTGGTCATCGGCGCCGTCGCCGCGCTCGATGGCGGCGAGAATGGTCAGCGCGCGCATGGTTGGATCCGTCTTTGCAAGGTCTCCAAGCGCCTGCCGGGCCGCATCAAAATCGGAAAGGGCCACATAAAGTTCAGCCATTAGCATTTTTGTTTCCGGGTGAGAGTCTGTGCCTTTGGTAAATTGTTCAAACCGTTTGAGGCGGGCCGTGGCCTCTTCATCTGGGGCAAGGGCGGCAAAACCGGAAGCGAGTTCTGGATGCGGCGCCAATCGCCAGGCTGCGCGCAGAATGCGACTCGCTTGCGTCCCATTGTTTTGTTCCCGATGACCTTCGGCGGCCAGTAGGGCTGCGGGCACCAAGCTGGGCGCAAGTTTGTTGGCTTCAACCGCATAGCTTTGTGCCTCTTGCAACTTGCCTTCAGCGCGCAAATCACGGGCTTGGGAAAGGGCAAAAATTGCATCGCGGCGTTTGTGCACATCTTTTGGCAAAGTCCCATGTTTCAACTTGGCCGTCAGGGTTGCCCGTACCCCATGCCAATCTTCTTGGTCTGCTTGCAGCTTGAGTAATGCATCCTGCGTTTCGCCATGCTTTGGCTTGAGCGCAAAGGCATGTTTCGCCAATTTCAGCGCCAATTCTGTGTCGCCATCCTGCAAATGTTGTTGCAGTAAACCATAGGTGCCAACAAAACGGGTTTTAGGGTCTTTTAGCAATTTTTTGTAGGTTGCCTTAGCGGTCTGTCGATCCCCATTGGCCACGGCGGCCTGTGCTACGATCAAATTGGTCAGGTCTGGGCGGTTCAGAAGGCGATCGGCTTTTTTTGCCTTCGCTATTGCGTCTCGGCCTTCACCACTTGCCAGAGCCATTAACCCATCGGACAGCGCCTCAAATCCGCGGCGTTCGCGATTGCGATCGAAATAGCGCGACAGCGCGGTTTCATCGCCATTGATGAACCGCAAAAGCGCAATCACCAAACCCAAGAGTTTGAGCAAAAGCCAAAGGCTTATCAGTAAGCCAAGAACCAGTAGGGCAGCTTGCAGCGCGCCGAAAGACAATTCAAAGCCAGAATATTGAATTGTGACGCCGCCTTTCGCTTCCATCAACCGGCCCGCGCCAAAGCTGATCAGCATCACCATGGCCACGAAACTTAAGATTTTTATGAGGGACCAAAGCATTTTATTTTCCTCAATTGCCGCTTAGGGCGGCTGACAATTCTGCAAGCGCATCTTGCACGGCCAGGCGGTTCTGCGCCGCGACGATCCAATCTTGCAGGTGATCGTGGCCAA
>JAKMFM010000025.1 GCA_022425445.1 Planktomarina sp. | reverse complement strand
GCGGTAATTTGCTGGTTTTCTTCATGTTCATTGCCGGCAATTTTGTACCTTTTCAAATCCTCATGGTGCCTGTGCGTGACCTGACGCTCGATATGAATTTGTATAATACCAAAACAGGGCTCGTTTTATTTCACATCGCATTTCAAACTGGGTTTTGCACCCTCTTCATGCGCAATTTCATCAAAGCGCTGCCCCATGAGCTGATCGAAGCGGCTCGGGTCGAGGGCATCGCTGAGTGGCGGATATTCTGGTTCGTGGTCCTGCCGCTCATGAAGCCCGCGATTGCTGCGCTGTCAGTTTTGATCTTCACCTTCATATGGAATGATTATTTCTGGGCAATTGTACTGACCCAGGGCGAAAACGCCCAGCCCGTCACCGCTGGGATTACCAGCTTTAACGCGCAGTTTCGCGCGATGTATCATCTGATGAGCGCGGGCTCGATTGTTGCAGCGCTGCCGCCGGTCTTGATGTTCTTCCTTATGCAAAAACATTTCATTGCCGGCCTAACACTCGGCGCGGTCAAGTAACCTACACCCGAACCGCCAAGGAGCACGCTATGTCACAGTTTTGGCGCTTAGATGGGCCTATTCAAACCTTGATTCTCGCGGCTGAGCAGAAGAGGCTGCCGCAGGTCATCTACTGGGGGGCGCCCCTGCCCCCATCCGAGGATTGCGCCGCGCTCGCCGCCGCCCATACGATGGACATCACCGGCGGTATGCTCGACGCCAATCCGGAGCTGTCCATCTGCCCAGAGGCAAGCCAGACCTTTCCCGGCCAACCGGGTCTCATTTGCCGCGATGCACAAGGACGCGTTCTGCGCCCAAATTTTCACTTTTCACAGGAGCTGACGCAGGACAACAGCCTATGCCTCACCTATGCAGACAAGGAATTGGGCCTAACCTATGAGGCGAATTTTGAACTGACGGCCAGCTCAAACATGCTCACCTGCTGGAGCCGCCTGACGGCGATGCAGCCACTTATGGTAAACTGGCTGGCCGCACCGGTATTTCCCGCAACACAGTTGAGCGATGAGATGATAGGCTTTTCCGGGCGTTGGATTGGCGAGTTTCAAACCCACGCAATCCCTTGGCGCCCCGGCATTCACAAGCGCGAGAGCCGCACCGGCCGCAGCGGGCATGAACATTTCCCTGGCCTCATCCTTCCGGAAGTTGGCGCGCGCAATGCCACGGGCCGGGCTTATGGGTTTCACTATGGATGGTCAGGCGGACATCAAATGATCGCCGAAGAACTGCCCGATGGACGGCGGCAAATCCAATTTGGCCATACCTGCGACAGCCACAACGGTCTGGCCCAAAGTTTTGAAACGGCAAAGCTCTATGCTGTGTTTTCCGATAAGGGACTCAATGGCTGCGGAACCGCCTTTCAAAGGCACCTGCGCGATCATATCCTAACGTTCCCCGAAGCATCCCTGCCGCGTCCGGTGCATTATAACTGCTGGGAAGCCATCTATTTTGACCATGATCTTGATAGCCTCAAAGACATCGCAACCCGCGCCAAAAGACTGGGTGCAGAGCGGTTTGTGCTAGATGATGGATGGTTTGGTCGTCGCGACGATGACAGTTCATCCCTGGGCGATTGGCAGATTGATACGCGCAAATATCCCAACGGTCTGGATCCGCTGATTGATCACGTCACATCTCTGGGCATGCAATTCGGTCTTTGGGTTGAGCCGGAAATGGTGAACCCTGACAGCGACCTCTTTCGTGCCCATCCCGATTGGATCTTGGGGCCGAAAGACCAATTGCTTGGACGCCAGCAAATGGTGCTCGATCTCGCGCGCGAGGAGGTCATCACCTATCTTTATGACTGCATCTCCACCCTGCTTGAGACCTATAATATTAGCTACTTGAAATGGGATCACAATCGGATCCTGCCTCTGTGCAATGTAGCGCAAACCGAAGGCATCTATGTGCTTTTGGCCCGCTTGCGTGCCGCATTTCCACATGTGGAGATTGAAAGCTGCGCTTCTGGCGGCGGGCGCATTGACTTTGGCATATTACAGCATTGTCAGAGGGTCTGGCTGTCGGACAGCAATGACGCGCTTGAGCGCAGTCACATTCAACATGGCGCCGCGCTGTTTTTACCCTCCCTGGTCACCGGTAGCCACGTTGGTCCACGCATCTGTCACACCTCAGGCCGAGTCTTTGATATGCGGTACCGCGCTTGGGTTGCAGCGCAGAGACATATGGGCTTTGAAATGGATCCCCGCGAGCTGGAGCCGCAAGAGGCGCAGGTACTCACCGAGGTGACCCAATGGTACAAAGACAATCGCGACTGGCTGGCCACAGCGGACATCTTGCGGTTAGATACCGCCGATCCCTCGGTTCTGGGAGAGATGCAGCTCGCGGCGGATGGGTCGCGCTTTGTGGTGTTTTCCAATCAACTGGACAGCGCGCAGCAAATTTTGCCCCGCCCACTGTGCTTGACCGCGCTTGATCCGGAAGCCCGCTATAGCTTGTGGCTGCGCAACCGCGATGAGGCCTCAAACCTATCGCGCGGAGCGCCCCTGCTCAAATCGCAAGACCTGCAAGCCTCTGGTGCTTGGTTGATGACCCATGGTTTGCATTTGCCCTATGCCATGCCCGGTTCAATATGGGTTGTTGAAGGGCGCAAACTCTGACTTTATTCTCACAAGACAAACAGACCGCCGCAAGGAGATCCCACATGCCCAGCGTCCAGTTTAGCGATCTTAAACAAGCCTCCATCTACATCACCGGCGGCGGATCTGGCATTGGCGCGGCCATCACTGAGGGATTTGTCGCCCAAGGCGCCAAAGTCGCCTTCATCGGAAGATCTGACGCCACGGCTTTCGCCAACGATCTGGCTGAAAAATACAACAACCCACCGCTGTTCATTCAAGGGGACATCACCGACACCGCTGCGCTCCAATCCAGCATGGCACAGGCCAAAGACGCGCACGGCCCTATCACCTGCCTGATCAACAATGCGGCCAATGATGCGCGGCACAGCACGGCAGATGTCACAGAAGATTTTTGGGATCAGATGGTGCAAATCAATCTTAAAGCCTACTTCTTTGCCTGCCAAACGGCCCTACCGCAGATGCAGGCTGCCGGCTTTGGCTCAATCATAAATTTCAGCTCTATCAGCTATATGATGGGAAATGCAGGCTATCCAATTTACACCGCCTGCAATTCCGCGATCAACGGCATGACCCGCAGCCTCGCACGGGAATTTGGACCCGACAAAATTCGCGTCAATGCTTTGGCACCGGGTTGGGTTCTGACGCAAAAGCAAAAAGATCTCTGGGTGACAGAAGAGGGGTTGGCGGCCCATGTGGCTCGACAGTGCCTCAACGAAACCTTAGAGCCAGAGGATATCGTCGGAGGCTGCCTGTTTCTCGCCTCTCAATCCTCGAAAATGATGACCGGCCAAGCCTTAGTTATCGATGGCGGCGTGGTTACAACAGGATGACGATGACAGCCGATTGGATCGCGGTAGATTGGGGCACAAGCACTTTGCGGGCTTGGGCAATGAGCCAGGATGGGCAAGATTTAGCCACCGCCTCAAGCACAGACGGCATGGGGCAGTTGGCCTCAGCAGAGTTTGAACCTGCATTGTTGCGACTGGTGGAGCCTTGGCTTGAGGTGTCCAAGCCAACCCCCGTCATAGCCTGCGGCATGGTCGGCGCCAAACAAGGTTGGATCGAAGCGACCTATGCTCCGACCCCCTGCAAGCCTCAATCACGTTTCACCAAGGCCCCAACCAGTGATCCAAGGCTCAACGTGCATATCATCTCCGGCGTCAGCCAATCCGAACCGGCCGACGTCATGCGCGGCGAAGAAACGCAAATAGCTGGGTTTCAGCGTCTAAATCCAAAATGGGATGGGGTCATTTGCCTGCCGGGCACCCATACCAAATGGGTGCAAATGAGCGCGGGCGAGATCGTGAGTTTTCAGACATTTATGACCGGCGAAATTTTCGCCCTTCTCTGTGCCTCCTCGGTTCTGCGCCACTCTGTCGTTGACGAGACCTGGGAGGATGATGCCTTCCTGACGGCTGTGGACGAGGCCATGTCCAGACCGGAAGCCTTAGCGGCGCGGCTGTTTGGGATCCGGGCCCAGGATCTTCTACATGGTCTCCCCCCCGCCTCTGCCCGCGCGCGCCTTTCGGGCCTCTTGGTCGGCGCGGAATTGGCCGCCGCGAAACCCTATTGGATCGGACAATCAATTGCCATGATTGGCGCGCAAGCGCTCTGCGATGGTTATGCAGCGGCGCTTTCAGCGCAGCATGTGCCCGTAATTCGCACCGATACCAGCCAAATGACCCTAGCCGGGCTCAAAGCAGCCTATGCCACTTGGAAGGAAACCCCATGACCCGTCCCATCATCGCCATTTTGCGCGGGGTTAAGCCGGAGGAGGTCTTAGCAATTACAGATGCAATTTTGCAGGCCGGCATTGAAAAAATCGAAGTCCCGCTGAATTCTCCCTCCCCCCTTATCAGTATCGAAGCTCTGGCCAAGGCCTATGGGGCTGATGCCTTGATTGGTGCCGGAACAGTGCTGACACCCCAAGAGGTCACACAGGTGAAACAAGCCGGGGGCCGCTTGGTGGTGTCTCCAAATTGCGATGTAGAGGTCATAAGTGCCGCGGTCGCCGCCGGTCTTCAAAGTTGGCCCGGGATCTTCACCCCGAGCGAGGCATTCACAGCTCTCAAAGCGGGGGCGACGGGCCTGAAGCTATTTCCAGGCGACATGGCGCAGCCGCGCGGTCTTAAGGCAATGCGGGCAATTTTACCGGCCGGCACGCAAATCTATGCGGTGGGCGGCGCTCAGCCAGATAATTTTTCCGATTGGATTGCCGCCAGTGCCGATGGCTTTGGCCTCGGTTCGGCCATATACAAACCAGGTGACACGCCACAGATCGTTCAACAAAAGGCGCGCGCCATTGTCGCCGCATTCGACGCCGCATGGTAAGCGTTTTCGACACCCGCCCATGCAGCCTGGGCGAGGGTCCGCTCTGGCATCCTTTGCGCGGCGAACTCTTCTGGTTTGACATCAACGCCCATCAATTGCTCAGCAAAACCGCCGTTTGGCAATTTGATGAATATGTCTCGGCCGCCGGTTGGATCAGCAAGGATGAGTTGCTCATCGCCTCTGAAACTCAGCTGTTTCGCTTCCATCTTGGCGATCACACTCAAACGAAAATTTGCGACCTCGAAGCAAACAATCCCATTACACGGTCCAATGATGGGCGCTGTGATCCCCAGGGTGGGTTTTGGATTGGCACAATGGGTAAGAAAGCAGAGGCGAAGGCCGGCGCGATTTACCGATATTACCACGGTGATTTGGTACAGTTGTTCCCTGAGATTACCATTCCCAATGCCATATGTTTTGCTCCAGATGGGCATACCGCCTATTTCACCGATACCCCGCTCCGGCAAATTCTTGCGGTGGATCTGGATGCGGATGGCTGGCCATGCAGCGCGCCGCGCGTGGCGGTCGACCTAACCGGAACGGCCGACAATCCAGACGGTGCCGTTGTGGATGCGCAGGGCAATATTTGGAACGCGCAATGGGGAGCGGCGCGTCTGGCCTGTTACAGCCCACAGGGCGTCTTGTTGCAGACCCTCGAAATTGGTGCCGCGCATGCCACATGCCCCGCCTTTGCGGGAGCCAGCGGCCAAGTTTTTTGTACCAGCGCAACGGAAGGCATCGCGCCAGAGGCCCTGACTGGGCATGATGGCCAAACCTTTGTTGCCGAAGTCTCCGCCATCGGACAGGTTGAACATCAGGTCATTTTGTGAGGTCCCAATGAAACGCAGCCTCGGAGTTTGTTATTATCCAGAACATTGGCCCGAAGAGATTTGGGATCGCGATGCGCAATTGATGGCTGAAACCGGTCTCACCTGGGTGCGGATTGGTGAATTTTCTTGGTCACGCCTTGAGCCGCAGCCGGGACAATTTGACTGGGGTTGGCTGGACCGCGCAATTGCGGCTTTGGGAAAAGCGGGCCTCAAGGTCATCTTGGGCACACCCACCGCCACCCCGCCCCGCTGGATGCTGGACAAACATCCAGACATGCTGGCCCATGGCAGCAACGGCGAAATCCGCAAATTTGGCTCGCGGCGCCACTATTGTTTTAGCCATGTCGCCTACCGAGAAGAGGCCCGGCGCATCACCCGCCTCATGGCCGAACGCTATGGCGCGAACCCGATCATTGCGGCATGGCAGACTGACAATGAATATGATTGTCACGATACTGCCATCAGCTATTCGACTCATGCCAAACACGCCTTTCAAGACTGGTGCGCCCAGCGCTATCAAGCCCCACAAGCCCTCAATGCAGCTTGGGGCAATGTATTTTGGTCTATGGAGTATGACAGTTTCGATCAGTTGGATTTGCCCAATCAAACCGTCACCGAACCAAACCCCAGCCATGTATTGGCCTTTCGTAGGTTCTCATCCGATCAGGTTGTGATGTTCAATCGCGTACAATGTGACGAAATTCGCAAATATTCGGATCGTCCCATCATTCATAATTTCATGGGCCGTATCACCGCCTTTGATCATTATGACCTGGGTGCAGATTTGGATATATCGTCCTGGGACAGCTACCCTATGGGGTTTTTGCTGGACCGCGTTGGAGCCGATGAAACCGCGCAAGCGCATTATCTGCGCCAAGGTGATCCAGACTTTCAAGCCTTCCATCATGATCTGTACCGCGCCACCTCCGCTGGGCGCTGGTGGGTGATGGAGCAACAGCCCGGCCCAGTCAACTGGGCACCATGGAACCCCGCTCCCCTACCGGGCATGCCCCGCCTTTGGGCGTGGGAGGCTTTTGCCCATGGCGCAGAAACCGTGTGCTATTTCCGCTGGCGGCAAGCGCCATTCGCGCAAGAACAAATGCACGCAGGCCTGTTGCGCCCTGACCGCAGCCCCGCCCCGGCCCTGGCCGAGGCCGCCCAGGTCGCCGCAGAGTTGGCAGAGGTGCCATATGTTGGCACGGCAACAGCCCCGGTTGCGCTGGTTTTTGACTATGACAGCGCCTACGCTTGGGAAAGCCAGCCGCAAGGCGCAGATTTCGATTATTTCCAGCTGGTGTTTGACTGTTATCGGGCTTTGCGGCGGGCCGGCCTCTCGGTGGATGTCGTGCCCAAATCCGTCGATCCCAGCGCGTATAAAATCACCTTCGCCCCAGGCCTGTTGACCGTACCAGAAAGCCTGCGTGGCGGTTTGGTTGTGGCGGGCCCTCGGGCCGGATCCAAAACCGAAGAGCTGACCATCTCCGAGGGTCTTGGCCCCGATATT
>JAKMFM010000019.1 GCA_022425445.1 Planktomarina sp. | reverse complement strand
TTAAAACAGCGACACAGGCGGTCGATAAGGCCAACCAATACGCCACGCGTGACCGGAAGGCCCGCAAGCGTAATTTCCGGAGCCTGTGGATCCAGCGTATCAATGCGGCATGCCGCAGCCATGACGAAACTTTGTCCTACAGCCGTTTCATCAACGGTCTGTCTTTGGCTGGCATTGAAGTGGATCGCAAAGTATTGGCCGATCTGGCTGTGCATGAACCTGACGCTTTTGGAGCAATCGTGTCCAAAGCGCAGGCGGCGCTGGCCTAATTTAGCCTTAACAAAATTTAGATGCAGCCTCGGAGTGTCTCCGGGGCTGTTTTCGTTTGCGCCTTAGGACTGGCCGTTTTTCGGATCATTTTTCTAAAATTTTCCGCAAATAAATTTTAGAAGTTTCACCTTTTTTATCGTTTCGAGATTTATTTTTCTCGCGTCAGACAGTGACGAAACTACTTCTCAGACGTTGGAAATGCGATGGTTCGTTTTATTTCGGCCGGTGTCCTATGCTCCATAGTTTTAGCGGTGCTTGTTCTACTCAGTGCGGCAGCACAAGACAGTGATCCTGCACCCTGGTGGCACATGGCATTGGCGCAAACCTCTGCTCATCGACAGGCGCCGTTGACCTGGTCTTTTGCTGCAAACCTGAACAGTCTGACTGGCAATGCGGCGGCGGCCGGAATTGCATTGTCTGTGTTTGGCGCCTTGGCCTTGCGCCAAACAGAGCAAGGCACGGGCGCTGCAGGAAGCCTGTCGCAAAATGCGCTTCCCCTGGGCGATTATCGCGATTCGACGCAAGGGGTCTATGGCACGGAATATCGCTACAATGCGAATTTGGCGCAAGTGAATGTATTGCCGCTCAATAACTATGGCTATGACGGCACTGGGGTCACGGTTGCCGTGGTGGATTCCGGTATTGACGCTCGCCACCCTGAGTTTAGAAATTCGACAATTTATGGGCATGATTTCTCCAAGAGCGCAACGGGCTATGGCGACGATCCAAACGGGCATGGAACGCATGTTGCCTTTATTATTGTTGGCAATGCGGATTGTTCCGGCATGCGCGGGGTGGCCTATGATGCGACGCTTTATTCTTATCGGGTAGATGCAGATGGGGACGGGGGATTTGAAGCGCTGAACACGGATTCTGATCTCGCGGCTGTTGCGCGCCGTCATATCGCGGACAGACATCCGTGTCTCCAACAACAGCTGGGGCAGCAACGCAAGTGTGACCAGCTATCCAAACAGCCAGGTGCGCAGAGGTGATTCTGACCTATAAGCAGGGCGCGAATGGGGGCCACAGTGCTCAACCAGCGTGTGATCATGTTAAACGTGCCGAGGGATGTGCAGGTTAACAGCTTTAAAATTATTTATCTCCATACTGCGGCTGGCGAAAAATAAATGTGCAGAAAATGAGGGCAAAAAAACGTCCTGGGTGCTCCTTAAGGCAGAGCGATCGAGAGCGTATAATGCCCGGGCTCACCTTCGCTGTACTTTTGCTCTTGGCGCGTCGGTCGAATTCGATCATACGATCATGATGATTTCGCGTTTGGTTAAAACTCTGTGGCAGCACGTCCGCTATATTCCGCTCCTGTCCGCCCTAACCATTTCCCGTGGTCGCGCTTTTGACCGGCGGGCTCAGGCGTTTGGGGGATTGGTTGGCCTTTTGGTACGTTTCTTTCCCTTGGCACGTCGGCGCGTTGAGGCTGAATTGCGGCGCGTCTATCCCGATATGCCGCGCCGTGAGCGGTTGGATCTGTGCCGCAATATGGGCCGCAACATGGGGCGTACGCTGTATGAAATCCTGCATTGCAGCGAATTTCAGACCCTGCACCACCGCAATAGTGTATCCGGTCCCGGGCTTGCTGCCCTGCAAAAAGCGCATGCTGAGGGAAAGGGGGCCATCATCATCTCGGGCCATTTCGGTCAATGGGAGGCGGTACGCTCAACGCTCAAATCATTGGGTTTAGAGACGGGCGCTGTCTATCGACCGCAATCCAATCGCCATTATGAGCGCCGCCTTTATTCGGGCATCGCAGCGGGCGGCAAGCCTATTCTGGCCACAGGCAAGATCGGCACCCGCGCCTTGGTGCGCCATGTGCAAGCCGGTGGTTTCATCGCTATTTTATTGGATGAGAAATATCCCGACGGGGCTCGGCTACCATTTTTAGGGCAACCGGCGCTTACGGCCCTGGTTGCGGCGCAACTGGCGATAAAATATGATCTGCCGCTTGTACCCGCTTTCGGCACCCGTACGGGCGATGGAACGCAATTCGCTGTGGACTTTGATGCCCCTATTCCCGTCTCTGATAGCATCACGATGACACAGGCTTTCAATGACAATCTATCAGCGCGAATTTTGGCCAACCCCGATCAATGGTATTGGTTGCTTGGCCGGTGGAAGGGTGCTTAGGCCAGTTGGAGGGGGTCCAACCTCAATCCAGGTGGCAAGTTTTGTGCAAGCGCCCTTGCTCGCGCCGCATAATCTCGCTAGCACGGGGCGCAATATAATTTGGAGGATCCGATGGATGATCTGCGCGAAAAATATTTGACCCTCATTTCAGCAGCGGCGGATGAAGCTGCACTGGAAGAGTTGCGCGTTCAAGCTGTTGGGAAGAAGGGCGAGATCAGCCTTCACATGAGATCATTGGGCAAAATGTCGCCCGAAGAGCGACAGGTGGCTGGCCCAGCACTTAATGCTCTGAAAGATGAGGTTAATTCTGCCCTGAATGCGCGCAAATCAGCGATGGCGGATGCGGCTTTGGAAGAGCGTTTGAAGTCCGAATGGTTGGATGTCACGCTGCCGGGACGCCAGAGACCAGCCGGGACCATCCACCCCATTTCCCAAGTTTGGGAGGAAGTAACCGCGATTTTTTCCGATATGGGGTTCTCAGTGGCCGAAGGGCCGCAGATCGAAACCGACTGGTATAATTTCGACGCACTCAACATGCCCGGTCACCATCCTGCGCGCGCGGAGATGGATACGTTCTATACCCATCGCGCCGAGGGCGATGATCGACCGCCGCATGTTCTGCGCACGCATACAAGCCCGGTTCAAATCCGCTCGATGGAAAAAATGGGTGCGCCGATGCGTGTTATCTGCCCCGGTCGGGTTTATCGGGCTGACTATGATCAAACCCATACGCCGATGTTTCATCAGGTCGAAGGTCTGGCGCTGGACACGGATATTTCCATGGCTAATTTGAAGTGGTGCTTGGAAGAGTTTGTGAAGGCATTTTTCGAAGTGGATGATGTCGAGCTGCGGTTCCGCGCCTCGCACTTCCCCTTTACGGAACCTTCCGCCGAGGTGGATATTCGGTGTTCTTGGGCAGATGGTCAGCTGAAAGTCGGCGAAGGCGACGATTGGCTCGAAATTTTGGGCTCTGGTATGGTGCATCCTAAAGTATTGGCCGCGGGTGGAATTGATGCCGCAAAATACCAAGGCTTCGCGTTTGGCATGGGCATTGATCGGATCGCTATGCTGAAATACGGAATTCCAGATTTGCGGGCCTTTTTTGACAGTGACCTGCGCTGGCTGCGCCATTATGGTTTTGCAGCATTGGATAAGCCGGGGTTGGTCAGCGGACTGAGCCGATGATGCCGATCCAACGGGCGTCACGGGTGTGACCTCATGACTAGAATTTTGATTGTCGATTCCAACGGGCCGGGATTGCCGGCTTTGGGGCCTGGTTTTGCTGCGGTCTTGCAGGCAATTTCACGGAAAATCACCTGTAGCCTGTGCGCACCCTATCTGGGGCAGGGTCTGCCTGAAGGGCCGTTTGATGGGGTGGTCTTTACCGGATCAGGCGTGGGCTGGTGTGTAGATGCGCCTGAGGGGCGGATTTTGCAGGATATCTGGCGGCAAGTGGTGTGCTGGAAGTTGCCGATTTGGGGCTCTTGCAATGGCATGCAATTGGCCGCTTTTATGCTGGGTGGCCGATGCGCCGCCTCGCCTCATGGCGATGAGGACGGGCTGGCGAAAGCCATTAACTTAACCGATATTGGGCGCAGTCATCCGATGATGCAGGGCCGCGCAAGCCAGTTTCACGCGCCCGCCGTGCACCGAGATGAGGTGGAGCGCTTGCCTGAAGGGGCGCATGTATTGGCTCGAAACGACCACTCCTCGGTGCAAGCTTTTGCCTATGAAGCCGAGGATGTCAGCTTTTGGGGCACGCAGTATCATCCCGAATTTTCGCTCGCTGACGTCGAAACTTGGCTGGCGGATCGCTCAAAACCATTGCCCGATACCGAAGAGCGGGACGGGCAGGGTGATCTAACTCTTGCAACCCGGACCTTGGAATTGCAAAACTGGCTGGCACATGTCACATCGCGCCACAGAACCACAGGGGCAAAGTAATGAAATTCACACTGTCTTGGTTGAAAGACCATTTAGAGACCCAAGCGAGCTTGGATGAGATCAC
>JAKMFM010000003.1 GCA_022425445.1 Planktomarina sp. | reverse complement strand
ACTTCGGTTAAAGAGAGAGCGGCGCTTCGGCGTCGCTCTTTTTTTGTGGCACTGCCGGTTTGCAAGGGGTTTGGCCGGACTTTCGTCACTTCTTGATTGCGTGCCAGAAGAGCTGGCGGTATCGACGGGAAACCACAGGTCACGGAACATAAAATGATGAGATCACAGGCCACTTCGCAAAGGTCCGTCTAAGATGGATCATGCCCAAACTCAGCCGCAAGACCAGTTTGACGTATTGGTTGTCGGCGCTGGACCAGCGGGTTTGATGGCAGCAGAGCAAGCAGCGTGGGCTGGGTTGCGTGTGGCTGTGGCGGAGGCGATGCCTTCCCCGGCGCGAAAATTTCTAATGGCTGGAAAATCGGGTCTCAACCTCACCAAGGCAGAAAAGCCAAATGCATTCTTACAGCATTTTGACGCCACAGCAGCTTTAAAGCCCATTCTATTGCAATTCGGGCCGGAGGACGTGATCGGCTTTGCTGAAGCGCTTGGACAGGAGGTCTTCACGGGCAGCACGGGCCGAATTTTTCCAACCTGCATGAAAGCCTCCCCCATTCTTCGCGCATGGTTGGCCCGGTTGGATGCGCTCGGAGTTATATTGCTGCGCCGCCACCGATGGACCGGTCCGCTGACCACAGATGCGCAACATATGTTCGACACGCCCAAAGGCAAAGTCACCTTGACGGCTGGGGCGCTGATCCTCGCGCTCGGCGGCGCGAGCTGGGCGCGTTTGGGGTCTGATGGCGCCTGGCAGATGCCTTTCACAGCGGCGGGCATGCCGCTTAATCCTTTCCAAGCCTCCAATGTAGGCATGAAGCGTGCTTGGTCGGACCATATGCAGCCGGTTTTTGGCCAGCCAGTGAAGAATATTGAAATTACGGTCGCTGGACAGCGCAGCCGTGGTGAATTTGTGATCACGCAAGCGGGTGTGGAGGGTGGGGCAATCTATGCGCTGGGGAGGATGCTGCGGCAAACCCCTTTGGCTCGGATCGATTTGGCACCACAGCTTTCGGTCAAAACGTTGCGCACGATGATTTCAAATCGCAAGCCAAAGGACAGTCTGAGCAATTTCTTGCGGAAATCTGTGAAGCTGGATGCTACAAAAAGAGCCCTGTTGTTCGAGCTGTCTCGCCCAATGGCTCGTGATATTGACGGGCTTGTTGCGGCAATTAAAGCTGCACCGCTGTCGGTATCGGGACCGCGCCCTATAGATGAAGCCATCTCAACGGCGGGGGGGCTGTCGTGGGATGCAGTGACACCTGAATTGATGCTCAGGGGGGTGCCGGGCGTATTTTGTGCCGGTGAAATGCTGGATTGGGACGCACCGACCGGCGGCTATTTGATCACCGCCTGCCTTGCGACTGGCCGTTGGGCAGGGCGGGCGGCCGCCGATTATATCTCTGCCAAAGCCCGTGCATAGGCTGGCCGCGCACGGCAGCGTTTGGCATAGTCTTTTAAGACAGCACTGGCGTCTGGAAATTTCGCCGTATAGGCCCAATTGAGGCAATGCACTGCCAGTATATCGGCGATTGTAAAACGCTCTCCCATGAGAAACGCGCCCTGAAGCCGGTCTTCAAGTCGTTTCAAACTGCGTTCAAATTCCCATTTCAACACGGGTTTCACTTCGGCGGCACGGTGCTCTGGCGGATTGACGAAAGAGTTTTTTGCGGCAACCCAGAGCAGACTGTCGAATTCCTCCAGCAAGAAATGAATATGCCCTTCCATGCGCAAACGTTCCACAGATCCTGCGGGAAATGTTAGGGCATCGTGGCGGTCAGACAAAAAACTCATGATGGCGACACTATCGGGCAAGACCTCGCCATCGACGACTAGAGCGGGAACTTTACCGCTGGGGTTGAGCGCCTTGATCTCTGCGGAGCCGGGATTGCCTTTGATCTGATCATAAGTCAGGCCCAGTTCTTCAAGCGTCCAAATAACGCGTAAAGTTCGATTTTTTGTCGATCCTAATACCGTATACATTTACCTTTTCCCCATCATAGAAATTCGAATGAAACATCGTTCAACCTGCGCTATTTGGGGCGCGGTTTGCCCCGCGGATCGCAGTTGCAAATCGGTGTCGAGCAAAAGCGAAATCACCTGCTCCAGCCTGTCCCGTCGCCAAGCGCTGATCTGCCTTTGGATTCGATCTCGTCGTGGCCCGTAAACTGGTGGCCGAAGCTTTGCCACGCCTTGTGACGCGCCCGCTGGATCATAGGCTGCAGTATGCAGAAGACGAAAATGGCGCAGAGCGGCAATGCACAGCCCGGTGGCGGTGCCGCCCTGAGCGATCACACGGTGCAACACCGGAGCAATTTCATCAGTTTTCGAATCCGCCACCAACCCAATGACATCATCGAGCGCGGCTTCGGTGGATTGCGGTGCGCAAACCTCAACATCTCGCAGCGTGACAGGTCCGGCTTGAGACATGCAATATAAGGACAATTTTTCCAGAAATTGATTGAAATCACCGGGATCTATAGCTTTGGACAGATCTGTAATGGCCGCGCCGGCCTCAGGGTCGACCTCGCCCATGCCGACTTTTGCCAAAGCGGCCTCTACTTCGGCGCGGGTGGGTGGTTCATCAAAAATTGCGATGGACCAGGCGTTGGAATGGGCCTCAAACGCTCTGCGGATCTTTGAAGTTGGCTTTAGAGCGCCGCCGATGACAACCATCTGTGCGTCCCCGGCCTGCCAATCATTCAATCCTGCCAGAATTGCATCGGCGCAATTGTCATTGGCATCTTCCACGAGGACCACCCTTGGACCGGGGAAAAAGCCTACGGCCTTAATGGCGTCATTCAGCGCAGCGCCGTCGCGGCGCAAATCGCGGCCCTGCAAACGGGTCAGGCGCATTTCCTCTTCGCCTTGTGGACCGATCAGCCCCTTTATCAATTGTTGTCGTTTGAGCGCCACGCGCATCGCGTTGGCGCCATAGATCAAAACCCCAGTCTTTTGTGGATCAGGCTTCGCAATAGCGGCCAATGCGTCGCGAGCAGAGAGCTTCATGGGAGGTCCAGCGTCAGAAGCGCTGAGGAAACTTGTTCTGCCAGAATGACCATCAAGCGGTCATAGGCGTCGCGCTGCGCGCGCTGGGTGGCAACAGTGGTGCCTGTGGCTGAATAACCGGTGAATGATTTTGCAGTTTGGCGGTTTAGGATGGCGCCATTGCTGTCTGTCAGGGAATATTCCAGCTCGCCTATCAGGCTATAGCGGCTGATCTCTTGTGCCGTGGAGACAACGATATTGTCCTGTGTGATTTTTAAATCATACCGCAACGAAAAGCGGGCGCTCTTCGTGGTTCCAAGCTGTGCTTCTAAGTTTCGCACCAGTTCGTATTCCGCGCGATTGACCGGCGCTTGGATCAATACCTGACTATAAAGTTGTTGCGAACCGGGCTCCATGACCGGCGTAAGCCCACAGCCTGCCAGGGCAAGGGCAGCACATAAAAATCCGCGTCGGCTAGATAACCACATTTACGATACGTCCGGGCACAATGATGAGCTTCCTAGGTGTAGCACCATCCAGTGCTTTCACCACAGCTTTATTCTGTAACACCAAGGCTTCCAGCTCGTCTTTGCTCATATCTTTGGCTACGGTGATTTCATCACGGCGTTTGCCATTGATTTGAACGGGCAATGTTACCTCGTCTTCAACCAAGAGCGCTGGATCTGCTTTTGGCCAGGGCGCATGAGCAATAAGTCCCTGCCCACCTTGATGTGCCCAAATTGCCTCGGCCAAATGCGGCGTCATAGGCGCCATCAATTGCGCCAAGGTCATGATTGCTTCCTGTTGAGCGGCATAGCCCGCCTTGGACTTGGCTAATGTCGTGGTAAAGCCATAGAGCTTTGCAATTGCAGCATTAAATCCAAAACTTTCCACTCCCAAGGTGACGTCTTCAATGGTTTTATGCAGCGCGCGCAGAAGGTCTTTGTCCCCCTCCCCAGATTGTTTCGCATCCATACCGGCGATTTTATCGCAGAGCTGCCAGACGCGGTTCAAATGCTTAAACGACGCTTCGGCTCCAGAGGTGGTCCATTCCACGTCGCGCTCGGGTGGGCTGTCAGACAACACAAACCACCGTGCCGTATCGGCGCCGTAGCTGCTGATGATGCTGATAGGATCAACAACGTTATTCTTTGATTTTGACATTTTTGCCGAAGGCACAATAGTGACCTCGGCGCCCCCCTCAAGCAGGAAGGCCTTCCCATCGCGCAGCGCCACCTCTTCGGGGTAGTGATAGACAGGGCGGCCATCTTTGCCTTCTGATTTATAGATCGCATGGGTGACCATGCCCTGGGTAAACAGCGCGTCGAAAGGTTCAATCGCGGACGCGGGCAAGTGGCCACAAATCTGCATGGCGCGCGCAAAGAAGCGCGAATAGAGCAGGTGCAAAATCGCATGTTCTACGCCGCCAATATATTGATCGACGTTCATCCAATAACTCGCTTCAGCCATATCCGTAGGTGTGGAGGTATTAGGGGCCGTGAAGCGCGCGTAATACCAAGAGGAATCCACGAAAGTATCCATTGTGTCGGTCTCGCGGCGGGCCTCCTGGCCGCAAGCGGGGCAGGCACAGTTGCGCCAGGTCGGATGGCGATCCAATGGGTTCCCAGGAATGTCAAATGTCACATCGTCGGGTAAGCGGATCGGCAGGTTTTCTTTTTTTTCTGGCACTACGCCGCAGCTGTCACAATGCACCACTGGAATCGGACAGCCCCAATAACGCTGTCGACTCAAGCCCCAGTCGCGCAAACGATACTGCGTTTTGCCGACGCCAAGCCCCTGCGCCTCTGCCCAGTCGATTGTGGCATCAATAGCTTCTTGCCCGGTCGCCTCTTGCAGACCGGCAGGTTGGTTGACCCAGCGCACTGTTTCGGTTTTGGCCGGCACAAAGGCCACATCTGTTACTGGTGTGGCGTCGCCCAGCGCAAAGAATGTATCAATCACCGGCAGATCATATTTCCACGCGAAATCAAGGTCGCGCTGGTCATGGGCGGGGCAAGCGAAGATCGCGCCGGTACCATAGTCCATCATTACGAAATTGGCGACCCAAACAGGCAATGGCGCGCCACCAAGCGGGTTTTGCACGGTTATGCCGGTATCAAAGCCCTTCTTTTCCGCCTTTTCCATGGCCGCTTCTGTGGCGTCCATTTTCTTACATTCAGCGCAAAATTCCGCCAGCGCGGGATTTTGAGCCGCCAGGCTTTGGGTCAGCGGGTGGTTGGCGGCGAGGCCGATGAATGAGGCGCCTACCAATGTATCGGGGCGGGTGGTGTAAACGGTGATGCCTTCATGACCATCTTGAGGCGTGGTCAGTGGAAAGGTCATTTCCAACCCGCGCGATTGGCCGATCCAATTTTCCTGCATTAAGCGAACTTTGGCGGGCCAATTTTCTAGCTCGTCCAAGGCGCTGAGCAACTCGCCCGACATGGATGAGATGTTGAAGAACCATTGTGTCAGCTCGCGGCGTTCAACCTCGGCATTGGAACGCCAGCCTTTCCCGTCAATCACCTGTTCATTGGCCAGAACCGTCATATCGACCGGATCCCAATTGACCATCGCATTCTTGCGATAGACCAATCCATCGGCAAGCATATCGAGAAACAACGCCTGTTGTTGACCGTAATATTCTGGATCACAGGTGGCAAATTCGCGCGACCAATCGATGGATAGGCCCAAAGGCTTCATCTGCGCGCGCATGGTGGCGATGTTGTCATAAGTCCATTCTTTTGGATGCCCACCTATCGCCA
Organism: Planktomarina sp.; assembly: GCA_022425445.1. Lineage (GTDB taxonomy): Bacteria > Pseudomonadota > Alphaproteobacteria > Rhodobacterales > Rhodobacteraceae > Planktomarina. The sequence goes on along the minus strand of JAKMFM010000003.1, from coordinate 9,989 downwards.
TGGCGGCGTTTTCAGCGGGCATGCCAAAAGCATCCCAACCCATTGGATGCAGCACATTGTGACCAGTGGAAAGCTTGTAGCGCGCAATGACATCGCCCATGGTGTAATTGCGGACATGGCCCATGTGAATGCGGCCTGACGGATAGGGAAACATTTCCAAGACATAGTATTTCGGACGATCGGCAGCCGCCACGGCTTTGAAGGTCTCGCCTTTGGCCCAAGCCTCTTGCCACTTTGCTTCGATTTCGGCGGGGGAATAGCTGCTCATGGGATCTGCCTCGTCTATATATTCATGGGCCAAACTCAGATTGAGTGCCCGCCGGTAGTCATAGGCTGCTTTGTCTCAGGTTTCTAGAGCTCCGAGGGATCCATGCTGAAATATTCATCTTCCAAAAGCAAAAAGGCGAACCGGATGGGCCGCCTTTTCACCGTTCGATCTAACTAAGTTAGAATGCGAAAGAAAGCTGGAAGGTCATGCCTTCTTTGTAGGCTTCTGCACCAACTTCGTCGTCGCTGTCATCACTGATTATTGTGGGACAGGCGGGTTAATCGGCCCAAATGTTTCACGGTTTTCAAATTTAAAATCTTGCGCATATTTGGCGAAGAAATGCGCAAGAAAGGTGTTGAGGCTCACCCGTACCCGAGGATCATCGCCCATCAATGGCCCAGAGGCTTCGAGCGCATCGACCATGAGTGTGACCCACCGGCGCGCGCCTTTTTCATTCATCAAGCTATGGGCATTGTGGACATGATGGAAATTCAGCCTGAATTCTGCACCGTGATAATAGGGTCCACCACCCATAACATCGAGCCACATGCTGGCCTGTGTTGAAATATGGTGATTAAGGTTGCCCACTTGCGCGAAAACCGATGTGAACCAGGGTTCGTCATCAAATACGCGCTGATAAAATTCAGCAACAATTCCGACAATCGGCTCTGGCCCCAAAACAGAGAAAAGCTGCCAAAATTGGATCGGTATTTGTGGATCATGTGACGCCTGCAGCGAGGTAATCGTTTCCATGCGCCGCGCCTGTGGGGGCAAACGCCTGGCCTCGACGGCCCGCTTGATGTAAGTTTTTCGAGTGGTCTGTGTGAGGTAGCCGTTCTCCGTTTGATAGCGGGGGGCAATTGTATTGCTCACGAGGCGTTCCTTATGGCTGGCTATAGGCATGAGATCTGGACCGATGCTCTACAGGTGCCGCCTGGGGCTGTCAAAACGCATAATGCAGTTTGACCTCACCGGCGGTTGCAATACCATGGCGCAATAATTGACCGCAATCCTGTGGTCACATTTGGGGAATGCTTATGATATTTGGAAATTCTGCTGTTGCCGTTGTGTCCGGTGGTGCCTCTGGTTTAGGTGCGGCCACCGCGTGGAAGCTCTCGGAAATGGGGGCGCGGGTTGTGGTTTTTGATCTTAATACTCAGGCCGGCGAGGCCGTAGCGCAGGAGGTCGGTGGGCTGTTTCAGCATGTTGACGTGGCCGATCCTGTCAGTGTCGCCGCAGGGTTTGAGGCTGTCGTCGCAGCTCTTGGCACGCCGCGCATCATGATAAATTGTGCGGGCATTGCTCCTGCAATTAAAACCGTATCACGCGGCGCGGCCCATGATCCTGTGATATTTTCCAAAACAATCCAAGTTAATCTGATCGGGAGTTTCAACTGCGCGTCTCAAGCCGCGTGTTTAATGGCGGCCGCAGATCCATGCGGGCCCGATGGTGCACGGGGCGTTATTGTCAATACAGCTTCGGTGGCGGCCTATGATGGACAGATTGGTCAGGTTGCCTATTCCGCATCTAAAGGTGGCATCGTGGGTTTGACCCTGCCGATGGCGCGGGATTTGGCCGACAAAGGAATTCGTGTATGTGCCGTTGCGCCAGGTATTTTCGCCACCCCCATGATGGACGGTATGCCGCAAGAGGTTCAAGACGCGCTGGGCGCGCAGGTGCCCTTCCCGCGGCGCTTGGGCCAGGGGGCGGAATATGCCAATCTGGTTGGACATATCATCGAAAATCAAATGTTGAACGGCGAAGTCATCCGTTTGGATGGTGCAATCCGTATGGCGCCGCGGTAGAGCCCTCGGATGCTGGATACAGAGCGCCCAATTGCGATTCTTGGAGCCGGGTTGATTGGTGTCAGTTGGGCCGCATTATTTTTGCATCACGGCTTTGATGTGCAGGCTTGGGACCCTGATCCTGAGGCGCGAGATGCGCTTGAGGAACGGGTCCAAGCGCCCATAGCGCAATTGCGGCAACTGGATGCTGGTGCGGACAGGCCGGGGCGATTGACGGTCGCGGCTGAGCGTGAAGTGGTGCTGTCACGCGCGATATTCGTGCAAGAGAATGCCCCTGAGCGCTTGAATGTGAAACACGATCTGTATCGCAGCTTTGAGATGCACGCCGAGCCTGATGCATTGATTGCCTCAAGCGCGTCTGGCCTGCCTTGGTCGAGTCTGAGCGCGCAGATGGACAGGCCAGAGCGCCTGCTGAACGCCCACCCTTATAACCCGCCGCATCTTGTGCCTTTGGTTGAGCTGTTTTGCCCAGCAGAGGCAACTTTGGCCCGCGCTGAAGAGCTTTATCGCCGTATTGGCCGGGTGCCTGTGCGGATGAAGCGTGAGGCGGAGGGGCATTTGGCCAATCGGCTGGCCTCTGCCCTCTGGCGCGAAGCGGTGCATATCGTTGCGGAAGGCATCGCGGATGTAGAGTCGGTGGATCTGGCGTTGGTGAACGGCCCGGGACTGCGCTGGGCGGTTATGGGGGCACATATGACCTATCATCTGGGGGGCGGCTCTGGCGGCTTGGCCCATTATCTTGAGCATCTTGGTGACAGTCAGGAGGGGCGTTGGAGCACACTTGGCACCCCACAGCTCACGCCCGAGCTGCGCGCTGCTTTGATCGCGGGGGTTGAGGCCGAGGCTCAGGGCAAATCCATTGCGCACTTGGAGCAAGAACGCGATGCAGCCTTGATGGGCATTTTGGCTGCGCGGAGGCGGCCGGTCACCGATATCTGAGCCGCGCTCCGGTTTGGATCACTGGCCACGAAACACGGGCGGGCGTTTTTCATTGAACGCCGCCACCCCTTCGCGGCGGTCTTCGGTGGGGATGGTCCGATTATAGGCCTCGATTTCCAAAGCCAACCCATCCGCCAGCCCCAAGCCGCTGCCGCGCCCAATCGCCAGTTTGGCTTGCCTCACCGCGATTGGTGCGTTGGCTGCCATGGTTTTGGCCGTTTTGAGCGCAGCAGGGAGCAGCTCTTCAATCGGATAAATGGCATTGGCAAGCCCCCAGTCCAAAGCCTGCTCGGCCGTGAAGACCTCGCCGGTGAGGATCAATTCCTTGGCCCGGCGCTCGCCGATCGCCCGCGCAAGGGTTTGCGTACCACCTGCACCAGGAATGATGCCAATTTTAACTTCGGTCTGCGCAAAACGCGTGCCTTGAGCCACATAGGCAAAATCGACAGCTGCGGCCAACTCGCATCCACCCCCGTAAGCTGCACCATTTATAGCCCCGATCACGGGGATCGGGCAGGTAATGACCGCGCGGGCCATGCGCTCATAAACCAGATGCTGCTTGGACCAGGCGGCGTTGCTCATCCCATGGCGTTCTTTCAAATCCCCGCCGGCGCAAAAGGCGCGCGCACCAGATCCAGTTAGGATGATTGCGCGGGTTTCGCTGGGGTCCATCGACAGAGATTCAAAAATATCGACCAGATCCAAAGCCATTTGTGTGTTGAACGCATTGGCAAATTCAGGGCGATTCAAAGTGATTTGTAGGACATGCTTGGCCGGGCTGGAGATTAATAGAGTGTCATAGGAGGTCATGTCAGCGCCTTTACCGTTGGGTTGTCGCGAATTGCACCAGCGCTTCAATGGTGGCGTCAAAGTCATAATGTGGCGACCAGCCCCAATCCGCCCGCGCAGCACTGTCATCAAAGACATCTGGCCAACGCAGGACGAGATCATCGGTTGGGCTGCCCGGGGTGAAGGTGCAGGTGAAAGCAGGAAAACGGCTTTGGATTGCTGCGACGAGGTCTTGGGCCGTGAACATATAGCTGTGCAGATTATAGGCGTGTTGGGTCAGTGCAGCCCGCTGAGCGGAGCAAATCTCAACGATGCTGCGGGTCACATCATTCAGGTAAAGTGTCGACATGCCGGTCTCGGGGGCAACTGGCATAACGAAGTCGTCACCTCTGGCTGCAGCAGCGATGGCATGGCTTGGATATGCGGTCATAGCCCCGGCTGGGGCTGAGGGGGAGAGAACCATTGGGAACCTCAGGCAGCGAAAATCAAATCCATGCGTCAACTTGAGGTAAACCCCCATGCGCTCAACTGCGACTTTGGTTGCACCATAAATATTTTCTGGCCATTGCGGTGTGCTTAATGCAACGGGGCTGGTAAGGTCCGGACCATAGGTTGCCGTGGTGCTGGCAAAGAAAAAAGGTCCGATATTTTGCTCCAAACACAGGCGCATCAAGCGAATAGAACTGGATGCGTTCACCTCCCAGGCCAGTTCAGGATTGGCTTCAGAGCTTCCCGAAAGCATAGATGCGAGGTGAATCACCACATCGGGCTTATGGGCGATAATCGTGTTCCCCAAGAGGTGATGGTCTTGCATATCGCCCAAGACGACCGCATGCCTTGGCTCGCAATGAGGGCCTTCACTGCCCGGCAGGTCGAAACTTACAACCTGCGTGCCAAGGTCTTCCAGTTGCTGTGCCACCAAGCGGCCAAGATTACCATTGCCGCCTGTGACCAATGCTGTTTTGAACATGAGATCCCCCCGATGAAGCTGTGCGCATCATGCCGGCAAGGCGCTCAGATTGGCAAGTTTGAAAACGTACCATTGTGCGAAGATCGGCCGGGTCGCGGCGTTTATGTCTTGCTCGGGTCCTCAAAATCGCTGGCGCTGTGACGCTCAGCGAGACGCTCAGCGGCTGGCCCATGGGTGCGATTGACCATGCGACCACGCTGAAATGCAGGGCGGGCAAAGATCTCATCGGCCCAGCGTGTCACGTTTTTATAGCTGGTCACGTCAAGGAACTCTGCTGCATTATAAAGTAGGCCTTTAACCAAGGCACCATACCATGGCGCTGCCGCAATGTCGGCGATGGAATAGCGATCTCCTGTTAAAAACTGTCGCTCTGCCAGGTTGCGGTCGAGCACATCGAGTTGGCGCTTCGCCTCCATTGAGAAGCGATTGATGGGATATTCAAATTTCTCTGGCGCGTAGGAATAGAAATGACCGAAGCCGCCGCCCAAATAAGGGGCAGACCCATGGAGCCAAAACAGCCAGTTCAATGTCTCAGTGCGCTGGGCGATATCTTTAGGAAGAAATGCGCCAAATTTTTCGGCCAGATAAATTAAAATGGAGCCACTTTCGAAAATTTTAAGCCCAGTTTCCTGATCCAGCATGGCGGGAATCTTGGAATTGGGGTTGAGGTCAACAAAACCGCTTCCGAACTGCGCCCCTTCACCGATGGGGATCAGCCAGGCGTCATATTCCGCACCTTCATGCCCAAGCGCCAGCAGCTCTTCAAGCATCGCTGTGACTTTCACGCCATTGGGCGTGCCTTGCGAATATAACTTCAAAGGATGTTGGCCAAGGGGCAGATCTTTTTCGAAAGTTGGTCCGGCAATTGGTCGGTTGATATTACCAAATTTGCCGCCATTCTGAGCGTCCCATGTCCAAACTTTGGGTGGGGTATAGGGCATTTTATTCTCCAATGTCTTTGGGTCTCAACATAGGTTGCGCAGTCGAAAACACAATGGAGATAGGCTCTAATTGGCGACCAGGGAGAAAAAAAGGCTTTTGCGCAAATGTGTTTTCAATAGATTGGTTGCCACCTCCGCGTCGCGCGCCAAAGCGGCTTCAAAGATCAGTCGGTGTTCTTCGAGGGCTTTTGCCCAGCGATCTATCCCAAGCTTGAAAACCCTTCTCATTCGCGGAGGAGGTTTTCAGGCTTCAAATCAACCTACGAGGACTCAATTGGGCGCAAAAGCGCCATCGCAACGTTGAGCCGTTTTAGGTCACCAAAGCTCTATTTTGAAACTCTGGATCCCGCCAAGTTTTCGCAGTCACGATATCTGCCAGGATATCAACGGCGCGGGTGATATCATCCAAGCTGGTAAATAAGGGTGTGATGCCGAAGCGCATGATATTTGGTGCTCTAAAATCTCCGATGACACCTTGCGCAATCAAAGCCTGCATACAGGCATAGCCGTGTTCAAACTCGAAGGCTACATGGCTGCCGCGCTGCTCGGGATTGCGTGGACTGGCGAGGGTTAAGCCGGGACAATTGGCTTCAACACCAAAGATCAGAGCTTCTGAAAGCTCGACTGATCGGCTGCGCAAAGCTGACATGTCTACCTGATCCCAAATATCCAATGCGGCCTCAAGTAAGGAGAACGCTGCGATGGACGGGGTGCCGATCCGCATACGATCAATTTTGCCCGGCATCGGGCGGAAGTTGAGATCAAACGCAAACGGCGCCTCATGGGCAAACCAGCCCGAGAGCACGGGTTCAACCTGATCGATCAAGCGAGGTGCAACATATATAAAAGCCGGTCCGCCGGGGCCAGCATTGAGGTATTTATAAGTACATCCGACTGCAAAGTCCGCATCGGTGCCGGACACATCCACAGGAATGGCACCGGCTGAATGGGCCAAGTCCCAAACGACCTTCGCGCCCACGCTGTGTGCTTTTTCGATAATGGCCTGCATGTCGTGTTTGCGGCCACTGCGGTAATCCACCTCTGTGACCATGACGGTGGCCACCTCTTCTGTGATGTGATCCAAAACATCTTCTGGCGCTGGGGTGCGCAAAACGTAACTCACATCGCGCAATCCCATCAGCCCTTCAACCATGTAAAGATCTGTGGGGAAGTTGCCGCTGTCTGATAGGATCACGCGGCGCTCTGGCGCCAAGGCGAGCGCGGCGGCGACTGCTTGAAATACCCTGATCGAAAGCGTGTCTCCAACCACGGCACTGCCGGCTGGGGCACCGATCAAACGTCCCAACCTGTCACCCAGAGTATTGCTCTGCATGAACCAGTTTTTCGTGTTCCAGCCGCGGACCAATTCCGTGCGCCATTCATCCATTAAAAAACTGTTTATGGCTTTCGGAGCGGCCTTTGGCATAGGGCCAAGGGAATTGCCGTTGAGATAGATCACACCCTCTGGAATATCGAACATCTGACGGGTCTTCGCAAAATCGGTCATTGAGGCTCCCTTTCGGTCTGAAAATTTCTGCGACCAGTGATTGTCTTTGAGTATCTGGCCCAATCAATAGGGCAGGCCCACATAATTCTCCGCCATGGCTTGTTGCGCGGCGCGATTGCTGCGCAAGAATTCTAATTCTGCAATTTGCATTCGAATATCGAAGGCGCTTTGGTCGGGGTAACGATGCATGAGCGATGAAAACCACCAGCTGAAGCGTTCCGCTTTCCAAACTCGAGCGAGGGCCAACTCTGAGTAGCCATCAATCCCCGCCGTATCGCCTGACTCGTAAAACTGTCGCAAACCATTATAAAGATAATGCACATCAGAGGCGGCTGTATTGAGGCCCTTTGCGCCCGTGGGCGGCACGATATGGGCGGCATCGCCGCAGAGAAATAGGCGACCCCAACGCATTGGCGCACTGACAAAGGACCGCAGGGGCGCAATGCTTTTTTCTATCGACGGGCCAGTGACCAATTTTTTCGCCACGTCGGGCGGCAACCGACGCTTCAATTCAGCCCAAAAGGCCGCATCGCTCCAATCCTCGGGTCGGTCGGATAGGTCGCATTGGATATAATAGCGGCTGAGGTTTTCGTTGCGCATAGAGCAAAGTGCAAATCCGCGTTCAGAATTTGCATAGATCAGCTCATGGCTGACCGGAGGCGTCCGTGACAATATTCCGAGCCAGCCGAAGGGGTAGACTTTCTCATATTCTTTACGGATCTCGCTGGGGATGGTTTTGCGACTAACTCCGTGATACCCATCACAGCCCGCCACGAAATCACAGCGAATCTTGTGGGCTTGCCCGTCCTGGCGATAGGTTACAGTGGCCAAATCGCTTTCGAGATCGTGGAGCTCAACCTCTTCTACATTATACGCAATTTGGCCGCCCATAGCTTCTCGCGCCTCATATAGATCGCGTGTCACTTCAGTCTGCCCATACACCATGACGGAATGCCCGGTCAGCTCTTTAATATCGATGCGAAACATCTCGTCGCCGTAGGAAATCAACGTACCGTCATGGATGAAGCCCTCTTCGGCCATACGATCGCCAATGCCGGCCTCCACCATCAGTCCCCGCAGCCCGCGTTCCAAGACGCCTGCGCGAATGCGGCCGAGCACATAGTCTTTGGATTTGCGCTCTAACACCACCGATTGAATGCCGCGTTTATGCAGCAATTGCGACAAAAGCAGCCCGGAAGGACCGCCGCCGATGATAACAATTTGTGTTATACGCTCACTCATAGCTTGTCTCACAACGGTCAGATCTGCGCCCAAGGTGCGCCTATGAAACTGTGATCTAATCTCGGCGAGAGTTCAAGCATCGACGCATCTGCATGTGAGGGGGTATTCGCCCATTGCGCAACGGCAAAAAAACACTAGTAAAAGTGAAAATTATATTTTCGCCACACCCCTGCTTCTCGTTAGGGTAACGCGACTTTTGATCTGGAGGGGGTCTTATGCTGGTTGTTGGAGGAGACAATTTAATTGATCTCATCGAGATTTCGCGCGACGAAGCTGCGGTTTCATTTGCAGGTGCCCGCGGTGGGTCCGGATATAACACAGCCCGCGCGACAGCGCGGCAGGGGCAAGACGTGGGCTTCATCACGCCCATCGCGAAGGATAACCTAGGGCATTTTCTCGCGGATAAAATGTTGGCCGATGGGGTGAAGCTGCTTAGCCCGCGCTCGAAAAAACCCTCATCGCTGGCGGTGGTAACACTGGTCAAAGGCCAACCCAGCTATCAGTTTTACCGAGGTGATACGGCGGAACGGCAGGTGGATTTACCTTCGCTTCATGCGCATTTTCCGAAAGATGGCCGGGCGTTTCACCTGACCTCTCTGTCTATCATTTCTGGGGCAGATGCGGAGGCTTGGGCAGAATTTTTTGTTTCGAAGCATAAAGCGGGTATCGTTACCACTTTGGATCCCAATGTTCGCCCTATGTTGATTTCGGACCGCGAGACCTACCTTGCGCGCCTATGGCATTTGATGTGGCACGCTGATGTGATCAAACTCAGTGATGAAGATCTAGAGTGGATTTATCCTGAATTGTCATTTGAAACAGCTTGCGAGGCCTTGCTGGCCAAAGCCACAGCCAAGCTGACCATCATCACCAAAGGAGCCGAGGGTGCCATTGGATATTGCAAGGGTCACAAGGTGATCGTGCCCGCCTATCCGGTCGCGAAATTGATCGATACGGTTGGCGCTGGCGATACCTTCATGGGTACGGTGTTGAGCGAGCTGAATGGAGCGGGCCTGCTCACGCAGACAGCCTTGTCAGAATTGACGCAAGAGCGGTTACAAGATCTCTTGAGCAAGTCGGCCAAAGCGGCAGCAATCAACTGTGGACGTGAAGGCTGTGATCCGCCGAGCAGTGTGGAATTGCTTTAAAAAGCAACCGACACATTGGGCAATTTAAGAGCCTTGACCAATTCGCGCAGCTCTTGCCGCGCCGCTATATTGGACATGCTCAACTGCTTGATCCCTAAATCTTTGAGATCAAGTAGGGTCAAACCGCGGGGGAACAACTCGCGAAAGATCACCCGCTCGCCGAATCCCGGCGCGATGCGAAATCCGATGCGTTTGGAGAGGACCGCGATGGCATCGGCCATTTTTTGTTTGTTAATCATATTTTGCGTGCCGAGCCGGTTGCGCACCACGATCCAGTCCAAGGGTGCCAATCCGGCCTCGGCGCGCAATTGTCGTGCGCTCCACACCATTTCGGAATAGACAGATGGGCCCTGCACGGTGATCCCGTCACTCTTAATTTT
>JAKMFM010000254.1 GCA_022425445.1 Planktomarina sp. | reverse complement strand
GGCGGTCTTTTGGGCGAATATGGTTTCCGCATCCCCTTTTTCGCCGCCGCAGGGCTTGCCAGCCTCAACCTCCTGTTGGGATATTTTGTGTTGCCCGAAACGGTGAGCAAAACCATGCGCCGCCGGTTTGATCCGGCCCGTGCCAATCCTTTAGGCGCTTTGGTGCAAATTCGTAAAATCCCCGGGCTTGCGCGCTTCTTACTGGTGTTTTTCCTGTATGAATTTGCTTTCTATTCCTATCCGGCAATTTGGGTGTATTACGCCAAAGCACAATTCAATTGGGAACCTGGCATGGTTGGCCTGTCCTTGGCCTTCTTTGGGATTTCTGTTGCCGTTGTCGAGGGTCTGTTGATTCGCCGAATTTTGCCCTGGCTTGGTGAAAAGCGTACCATAATCATCGGCTTTATGTTCAATATCGCCATGTTTTCCGCTTTGGGTTTTCTCACCTCGGGGTTTTGGGCCCTCATCATCGCGCCCTTCTCTGCACTTGGCTCGATCGTTGTCCCCGCAATGCGTGGCATAATGGCCAATAAGGCGGCTAGCAATCAACAAGGGGAATTACAGGGGATCATCGCCTCAACCCAATCTTTGGCGGTTATTTTTGCCCCATTGGTGCTGACCTACGTGTTTTATCTCGCCACACGCCCGGGCGGGCCGGTCTTTCTGCCGGGGGCGCCGTTTCTTTTGGCTGCAGCCGTGGTGGTGATCACGCTTACCCTATTCACCACCCGGCCCAGGGGAAGCATCTCTGAACAAAATTCAGCCCCTTAAATGTCGTAAAACCTCTTGCAGCTTCTGCAACAGAGCTTAGCCTCGGGGCAATTATCTCATGGAGCCGAAATGACCCTTATAAAAGCCGCAGTCGCCCATGCCTTTGGCCAACCTCTTTCCATCGAAGAGGTTGAACTGGCGCATCCGAAACCTGGTGAAGTCGAAGTTACACTCGATGCCTGCGCCATTTGCCACTCAGACATCACTTATCTGGACGGCGGTTGGGGCGGCTCACTGCCTGCGGTCTATGGCCATGAAGCGGCGGGACGCATTTCTGCCCTTGGCGATGGGGTCACCGGGCTCAAGGCTGGCGATGCGGTCGTGGTGACATTGATTCGATCTTGTGGCACTTGCGCCTCCTGCTGCACCGGCCGGCCGACAGGCTGTGAAACCGCCTATGACGGGGACAAAGGCCCGCTGTCCATGCCGGACGGCAGCAAGCTGCATCAAGCAATGGCCAGCGGAGCCTTTGCCGAGCGCGTGGTTGTTGCGCAAACTCAGGTCGTGAAAATCGGCGATGATATCCCCATGGATGTAGCCTCTCTCATCGCCTGCGGTGTAATCACTGGCGTGGGTGCGGTTGTCAATGCCGCTCAAATGCGCCCGGGCCAAGATGCGGTCGTCATCGGAGCAGGCGGGGTTGGTCTCAACGCCATCCAGGGCGCACGGATCGCCGGCGTACGGCGGATTGTCGCCGTGGATATGCTGCCAGAGAAGCTCGACATTGCGATGGAATTTGGCGCAACCCACGGGGTGCTGGCCACCGGCGCAACACCTTGGGTTGAGGCGCAACAGGCGCTGGGCCGCGGCGCGGATGCGGTTTTTGTCACCGTGGGCGCCGCCGGCGTCTATACCACAGCCCCCAATTATCTCGCCAGTGGCGGCAAGGTCATTATGGTGGGCATGCCCGCAACAGGCGCCGCCTCTTCCTATGAAGCCGGAAATCTTGCGGCGGCCTCGCAAGCCATGATCGGTTCCAAAATGGGAGATGTGGTCATCCAACGCGATATCCCATGGATCGTGGATCTGTACCGCCAAGGTCGCCTAAAGCTTGATGAATTGATTTCAGCCCATTGGAGCCTTGAGCAAATCAATGAGGCCATAGCGGATACAAAAACTGGATCCGCAAAGCGGAATGTGATCCTGTTTAAGTAAGTTGGCAACCACATCAAACCCGCCAAAAGACGGCGCAGATATTGGGACATTGATATGAAACTGCAAAATCTTGAAGTGATCGTCACGGCGCCTCCTGCACCCGGCTGGGGGGGGCGCTATTGGATCTTTGTCAAAGTCACCACCGATACCGGAGTTACGGGGATCGGGGAGTGCTATGCAAGCAGCCTCGGGCCGACCACAATGACACATGTGATCCACGATGTCTTTGAGCGGCATATGCAGGGGCAAAGTCCAGAAGATATCGAATTGATGTTTCGCCGCGCCTATTCCAGCGGGTTCACCCAACGACCAGATTTAACGGTCATGGGGGCTTTTTCGGGGCTGGAAATTGCCTGTTGGGATATTCTTGGCAAGGATCGCGACCGCCCAGTCTGGGCGCTTTTGGGCGGCAAAATGAATGAGCGCATTCGGGCCTATTCTTATCTCTACCCACTCGAGCACCACGATGTGAACAATTTTTGGGGCAACGCCGATCAAAACGCAGACTCTGCGCGCGCGGCCCTGGCCAAAGGTTACACGGCAGTAAAATTTGACCCCGCTGGCCCCTATACGTTGCGCGGCGGGCATATGCCGGCCATGTCTGACATTCATCAATCCATTGCTTTTTGCAGCGCCATCTGTGAGGCCGTGGGCGACAGAGCCGATTTATTATTTGGCACCCATGGGCAATTTTCAACCGCAGGCGCCATTCGGCTTGGCACGGCGCTGGAGCGGTTTTCACCGCTTTGGTTTGAAGAGCCCATTCCGCCTGATAATATTGCCGAAATGGCCAAGGTGGCCCGCGCCGTCACCACACCGATCGCCACCGGGGAGCGTTTAACCACCAAAGCTGAATTTGCCGAGGTCTTGCGGCAAGGGGCAGCCACAATCTTACAGCCCGCTTTGGGCCGGTCAGGTGGCATCTGGGAGACCAAGAAAATAGCCGCCATTGCGGAGGTGTATAATGCGCAAATGGCTCCACATCTTTATGCCGGGCCAGTGGAATGGGCCGCAAATATCCACCTTTCGGTGTCCATCCCGAATACGTTGATCGCCGAAACCATTGAAACCCCCTTCCATGATGCTTTGATCAAAAGCTCGATCCAAGTTGACAATGGGTTCATAACAGCGCCCAACGCCCCGGGTCTTGGCATTGAGTTTGACGAGCTGCTCGCCCGGGCCCATCCCTACGAAGATGATGGGAAACACCTACATTTGCAGATGCAAGAGGCACCATGTGACTACCAAAACGGCAATCTGTTCCTTGGTGGTGCCCCGCCCAAACCTGTGAACTAAAGCGTCTGAACAATGGTGCTGCACACATTGCCCAGCGCGCCGCTCCTTAACTGCGCATTTTTAACCCATCGGGGTCGTAGAGCGGCGCGGATTGGACTTCAGCGATGTACATTTGCCCCAAAATTTCGACCTCTAACTTTTGCCCACCGGCGCTAAGCTCTGCGGGAACATAGCCCATGGCCATAGAGCGACCGACATGATGGGCAAAACCGCCAGACGAGATATAGCCAACGGCTACACCCTCATGCAGGATCGCCTCATCATTGGACACATCGATCCCCTCAAGCTCGAGGGTCAAGGTAACCAAGCGCTTGGCCGGTTGTTTCCCCGCCAGCGCGGCAGATTTGCCGATGAACTCTTTGTTCCAGTTGATGAACCCATCAAGACCGGCTTCAGCGGCGGTAAAATCAGGCCTATAATCGAGGCCCCATGCGCCCCAGCCTTTCTCAAGCCGCATCGACATCAAAGCCCGCGCGCCGTACCAGCGCAGGCCCTTGTCTGCCCCAGCCAGCTCCACCGCTTCGGTCAAGCGGCGCAAATATTGCGGCTTGCAGTAAATTTCATAGCCCAATTCACCCGAAAAACTGATCCGGGTCAGGATGACCGGAACGCCCGCAACATAAGTCATTTTGGTATCGCGAAAGGCGAAGCCTACGGCGCTGACATCCTCGCGGGTCAATTCAGCCAATACCGCTCGGGATTTTGGACCGCTGAGCGCCAAACCATGCCAATCCTCACTGCCGTTGCGATAGCGTACATCGGCAGGCAAATCGCGCATGAACCAACGCCGGTGGGCTTCTTGCATCGTTCCCGATCCAAAAAGCATGAAATGCTCCGGCCCATAGCACGCCACGGTTAAATCACCGTACAACCTGCCCTTTTCCGTCAACATCGGTGTCAAAGTCACTCGGCCAGGTTTTGGCACGAAACCGGCCAAGATCCTGTCGAGATAGGCACGGGCTCCCGGGCCCTTGAATTCATGTTTGGCGAAATTAGCCACCTCAATCACCCCAACACCTGCGCGCACAGCTGCCACCTCACGCGCCACATAGTCATGGCTGCGGTTGCGTTCAAAACTGGGCACCTCATGGGCGTCTTGAGGGCCATTGGCAAACCAAAGCGCATGTTCCAGACCAAAACTCTGATCCATGCGCGCACCCTTGGCCAGCAGATGATCGTAAATCGCAGTGGTTTTTTGCAAACGCCCCTTCGGCAACGTCTCATTGGGAAAGGTCATCACAAAACGACGTTCGTAGTTTTCGGTCGATTTCACCGTGCCCCAATCTGGCGTTGCCCAATCACCAAAACGTGCCACATCCATGGCCCAGACATCGATTGAGGGCTCTCCATCGATCATCCATTCGGCCATGGTCAGCCCAACGCCGCCCCCTTGGCAAAAGCCCGCCATAACCCCGACCGCGCACCAATAGTTCGTCATTCCTGGCACGGGGCCAATCATCGGATTTCCATCGGGACCAAAAGTAAAGGGACCGTTGATCGCTTGCCGAATGCCCACCTCTCCCAAAACAGGAATTCGCTCAAAGGCAAACTCCAAACGATCTGCGATTTGCTCCAGATTTGGCTGCAACAATTCATGACCAAAATCCCAGGGGGTGCCGTCTACTTTCCAAGGGGTTCCGCGCTGCTCATAGGTGCCCAAAAGCAGCCCATCCCGCTCTTGGCGAAAATAAATATTGGCCTCATAATCAATTCCACAAGGCAAGCGGTTCGGTGCGTCGGCAATGGCTTGGATCTTTTGCGTCAACAGGTAGTGATGCTCCATCGGCTGCACCGGAATGTTGAGCCCCTGCATCTGCCCCACTTCGCGCGCCCAAAGCCCGCCACAATTCACGATATGCTCCGCGTTGATCGTACCGCGCGGCGTCTGTATGTCCCAGCTTCCATCCCGTCTCTGAATGGTCTTCGTCGCAGGCGTATGGGTGAAATATTGTGCCCCATGCACCTTGGCCGCTTTGGCGAAGGCATAGGTCGCCCCAGAGGGGTCCAAATCGCCATCTTGATCATCCCAAAGCGCGGCAATGTAATGTTTTGGATCAATCAACGGATGGCGATCAGCCACTTCCTGCGGACTGATGAACTCTTGGCTAAGGCCCATATAACGCGCCTTCGACCGTTCGCGTTTGAGGTAATCATACCAGGTTTTATTTGACGCCAAATAAAACCCTCCAGTCATATGAAGTCCAACCGAATGGCCCGAAAGCTCCTCAATTTCTTTGTATAGGTCAATGGTATAGCCTTGCAGACGACTGATGTTCGGGTCGCTTGAAATCGTGTGAATTTGCCCAGCTGCGTGCCAGCTAGACCCCGATGTCAGCTCGTCACGTTCGAGCAAAACTGCATCTTTCCAACCAAATTTTGCCAGGTGGAACAAGATAGAACAGCCCACGACACCGCCGCCAATAATCACGACTTTCGCATGGCTGGGTAGAGCTTTTGCGCCGCCCCCGTTTTCGGATTTTTGAATCTCTGGCATATCAGTCTACTCGTCTTTTAAGTTCTAGTTTCCAAACCTAGCATGGCCGTTCTCTCAATACCAAGCGTCCGGAATTTCAGATTTCCGGCGCTCCACATAGGCTTGCAATTCTTCCTTCACACCTGCGTCAATCGGCGGAGGCTCATAAGCCCGCAACAGGCTGGTCCAGCGCTCATAGGCCCGCTGCCGCATATCTTTCGCCCCACCGTCTTCCCAGCTTTCAACATTTTCGCTGTCGCTGAGCGCTGGCTCATAAAAGGCAGTTTGGTAATTGCGCATGGTATGGGCCGAGCCAAGAAAATGCCCAGCCGGTTCAACCTCGCCATAGGCATCACGCGCAAGCGCTTCGGAGCTACAATCCAGCCCGGCACCCAGCTTTTGATAGCCGCCCAAACGGTCCGCATCCATCACCAGCTTTTCAAATCCAGTGCAGAGCCCACCTTCCATCCAACCGGCTGCATGAAGAACAAAATTGGCGCCGGCCAGCATAGTGGAATGCATGGAATCGGCACTCTCATAAGCCGCCTGTGCGTCTTCGATTTTGCTTGCGGTCAAAGATCCGCCACAGCGCAGCGGCAAGCCCGCAGCCCGCGCCATTTGACCAATGGCATAGTTGGACAGGATCGGTTCTGGCATGCCAAAAGTTGGCGCGCCTGATTTCAGGCTCATTGAACTGAGAAAATTGCCTAAGACAAATGGCGCCCCCGGGCGGATCAGTTGCGAAAAGGCGCAGCACATCAGCGCCTCTGCCATGGCTTGGGTGACCGAAGCTGCAGTGCTGACAGGTCCCATTGCGCCCGATAGTATAAAGGGCACCACCACTATTCCCTGACCGCGGCTGCAATAGGTATCAATCGCCTGGGTGACCACTTTGTCGACCAAAAGCGGTGAATTTGTGTTCACATTGCCCATGATGACACAGTTTTGGTCCATCACCTCGCGGCCAAACACAATTTCCGCCATGTCCACGCTGTCCTGCGCCCGGCTTTGCTCGGTGATCGCGCCCAGATGTGGTTTGTCCGAACAGGTCATATGCAAGT
>JAKMFM010000250.1 GCA_022425445.1 Planktomarina sp. | reverse complement strand
GACGTCATTGGTCACCCCTCGTTGGCGTCAACCAGCTTGCAGCAGGGACGCGTGGCGGCGTGTCATGCGCTGGACACCCCGAGCCTGCCAGAAAGCCCATGGTTTCCGTATGGGATCTATTCCGTGCCGGAAATCTCGACCTGTGGTATGAGCGAAGAGGAAACCCAATCGCGCGGTATTCCTTATGAGGTTGGTATTGCACGGTTTCGTGAAACTTCGCGCGGGCATATCATGGGGTTGGAGCATGGGATGTTAAAGATCTTGTTTTCACTGAAAACCCGCCGGGTTCTGGGGGTGCAAATTGTCGGCGAAGGGGCAACGGAGCTGATCCATATCGCGCAAGCGGTGCTGAACCTGAAAGGCACGGTTGATTATTTCGTACAAAATACTTTCAATTATCCGACATTGGCGGAGGCTTATAAAATTGCCGGGCTAGACGCGTTTAATCGCATGCCCATTCCTGAAGAGTTAAAAGTCGCCACAGGCCAGCCATCGTGATTTATGTGGACGCGGATGCATGCCCGGTGAAGGCTGAAGTGGAGCAGGTGGCGACTCGGCACAAAGTCGGCGTGAAGCTTGTTTGCAATGGTGGGATACGCCCCTCGGCCAATCCGCTTGTCGACTTGGTGGTGGTCGATGCCGGGCCAAATGTTGCTGATATGTGGATCGCTGAGCAGGCGGGACCAGGCGATATCGTGATCACCACTGACATCCCACTCGCTGCTAAAGCTGTTGAGGCCGGAGCGCAGGTACTCAAGCCGAATGGCGAGCCATTGACCCAGGCCAATATTGGTAATGCGCTGGCCACGCGCGATCTCATGTACGATTTGCGTGCCGCTGATCCGTTTCGCCAGGGCGGCGGCAAAGGGTTTACAAAATCTGATCGCTCTCGGTTTCTAAATGCCTTGGACCAAGCCTTGCGGCGCTGAGCGCATGAGAGTTTGACAGGCGTTTCGCGTCATTGGTCGGGTCGTATTTGGAGCAGACCTGTCGTCAAACTGGGCGTAGCGGTGAGCAATGGAACACGGAAAAACGCCAACGGGTGCGCTTTGGGCGCTTCTCGCGTCTTTGATATTTTCGGTCAACGATACGCTGATTAAATTTCTGTCGGATGGCTACGCGCTGCATCAAATCGTGTTCACGCGCTCGCTGACAGGCGTGTTGCTCCTGATGATAGTCATTATTCCCTTCAGCGGCGGATATGGAGCGTTGCGCACACAAAGGCTTGGGTTGCATCTGGTCCGAGCACTGTTCGTGGTCGCAGCCAATTTGTTTTTTTACATGGCGCTGGCAGATTTGCCCTTGGCCATCGTCGTGGCGATATTCTTTATTGCTCCGTTTTTAATCACGATTTTTTCAGTGATCTTTCTTGGGGAGACCGTGGGGAAATGGAGGTGGTTGGCGGTTGTGGTTGGGCTCATTGGGGTCTTGCTCATCGTGCGACCTGGCACGGATGCGTTTACTTTGACCTCGATACTCCCGGCCCTCGCGGCGCTGTGCTATGCGTTCTTTCATATTTTAACGCGAAAGATTGGTCAGACGGAGACACTTATGTCGCTGACCTTCTATGTTCCGCTGGTGTTCTTGGTTGTGACCACGGTGATCGGCTTGACCCTTGGGCAGGGCGGCTTTGCCGGCGATGAGCACCGCTCAGTCGAATTTTTGCTGCGTGCTTGGCAGTGGCCCAGTTGGGCGGATTTATCTCTCATGGTATTTATTGGCATCGGGGTCACCGTTGGTGGTGCGGCAATCAGTCAAGCTTACCGGGTGGCGGAGGCGGCTCTGGTGGCGCCTTTTGAATATACCAGTCTCGTTTACGCGACTATACTTGGTTATTTGCTGTTTGCAGAATGGCCGGATCTGTATGAGTGGTCTGGCATGAGTCTGGTCTTGATTTCAGGTTTGGTCACCGTTTGGCGTGAACGCGTGAACGCAAGGCCAAGGGTTGCGCCGCCCAATTCACCACGCTAGCACTTATGCAAAGCGAGGAGATGTCATGACCGTTGAGGCCGTTGTTTTTGATATTGGAAATGTGTTGCTGGAATGGCATCCGGAGCACTATTTTGACCGGACCATCGGCCCTGAGCGCCGCAAAGCCATGTTTGCCGCCGTAGACCTGCACGCGATGAACGACCGTATTGATTTGGGGGAAGGCTTCAAAGATGTGATCTATGCCACAGCAGAGGCCAATCCGGAATGGCGGGCGGAAATCCGCGATTGGCATGACAATTGGATAAAGCTGGCCGCGCCGCCGATTGACCATTCCGTGCGTTTGCTGCGGGCGCTGAAATCTGCAGGTGTACCGGTCTTTACGCTGACCAATTTCGGAGTTGAGAGCTTCACCTACGCGCAAAGCCACTATGATTTTTTGGGTGAATTTGACCGCGAATATGTCTCGGGCCGCATGCGGGTTATCAAACCTGATCCGATGATTTACCAGATGTTAGAGCACGATTGCGGGGTGCCGCCGGAGCGATTGCTCTTTGCTGATGACCGCGCGGACAATATTGCGATGGCTGCGAGCCGCGGTTGGCAAACGCATCACTTTGTCAATTCGCAAGCTTGGGCCGATTGCTTGGTGGCCGCTGGGCTGTTGGCTCCGGAGCAGACCCAGTGACCCCGGCTATGATCCCCTTTGAAGCCGGCCAAGAGCGGCTCGACTGGTTGGATTTGGTCACCGCTTTGCAGGTGGGCCATCAGGCTCCAAAGGCTGAGATCGAGGATCTGTTTTTATATCGCGGGTGCGACACGCTTTTGAGCCGTTCCGCTTGGATTGATGGCATGGGCCTTTTGACCAAAACCGCCACAGTCTTCCCAGGCAACCGCGAAAGTGGTCAGCCGATGATCGGCGGCGGAGTGATGTTGTTTGATGACGCCACGGGGGAACTTGCCGCGGTGATTGATTTTCACCTGATTACCAAGTGGAAAACCGCAGGCGACAGTTTGATGGCGGCTTTGGCACTGGCTCCAGCAGGGGCGCGGGAGATATTGATAGTGGGCGCAGGCACCGTTGGCCGCTCCTTGGTGGAGGCCTTCGGCGCCGGATTTCCCGAGGCCCGTTTCGGTATCTGGAACCGTAGCCCGCAGGCGGCGGAGGTGTTTGCGCAAGACACCGGGGCCCGTGTGGTCACGGATTTGCAAAGCGCTGTCGTGGCCGCCGATATTATTTTAACCTGCACCATGACCACGGCGCCGATCATTCACGGCGATTGGTTGCGACCCGGGCAACATCTGAACATGATCGGCGCTTATCGGCCCGATATGCGTGAAGCCGATGATGCGGCATTGCAAAAATCGAAGCTTTTCGTTGACAGCTTTGACACCACATTGGGGCATATTGGTGAGCTGAAAATTCCTCTGGACAGCGGCGCAATTGACCGCAGTCATCTGCGGGCGGATTACTATGATTTGAATAGCTTTCAAGCCCGGCCGGATGACATCACAGTGTTTAAGAACGGTGGTGGCGCGCATTTAGACCTGATGACCGCGTGCTATATTTTGGATCAATGGTCGGGCGGCACGGAGCCGTCTGGCTAGAGTAGCCCGGCAATGCGCGCTCGGGCCGAGTTTGACCGCGGCTGCCAGAGGTCACGATCAATCGCCTCTTGCAGGCGCTGGGCAATCTCACGCAGGGCGGGCCCATTGGCTTCAGCGATGAAGTCTCGGGTGTCGTCATCTTCAAGAAAGGCCGCCTCCACCGCGTCGAAATGGTGCGATTTCACAGCACCGGTGGTTGCGGCAAAGGCGAACATGTAATCGACGGTCGCGGCGATCTCAAAGGCACCTTTGTACCCGTGGCGTTTTACGCCATTGATCCATTTGGGGTTGAGCACACGTGAACGGATCACGCGCGCCATCTCATCATCTAAACTGCGGATGAGGGGGCGTTCGGGGCGAGAATGGTCATTGTGGTAAATCGGTCGGGCTTGCCCTTGCAGGCTTTGCACAGCCGCTGCTGCGCCGCCTCCGAATTGATAGTAATCATCGCTGTCCAGCAGATCATGCTCGCGGTTGTCTTGGTTTTGCACAATGGCGTCCACTTGACCCAGTCGCGTTTCAAAACCGCCGCGGTCGCGCGCGCCTTGGCGACCTTTACCATAGGCATAGCTGCCCCATTCCAGATAGGCCTCCCCAAAATCGGCCTGGCTGTCCCAAATACGCTCATCAATCAATGCCTGCAATCCTGCTCCATAGGCACCGGGTTTCGAGCCATAGACCCTTGCGCCAGCGCCATTGGCTTTGGCCGGATTGACCGCTTCAGATTCATCGAGAGCTAAAACCGCCCGTGCCGCGCTGTCCACAAGATCTATTAAGCCGGGAAAAGCATCACGAAAAAATCCAGAAATTCGCAACGTGACATCGGCTCTTGGTCGACCGAGGGTGCTTGCTGGGATCACCTCGAAACCTGTCACCCTGCGATTGGCACTGTCCCATTTTGGTTTTACGCCCATAAGGGCCAAACATTGTGCGATATCATCGCCGCCGGTGCGCATATTGGCCGTGCCCCAAGCCGTCAGCAATAGAGCGCGCGGCCAGTCGCCATGGTCTTGCAGGTGTTTGTCGATCAGCAGATTGGCCGATTTCCATCCCAAGGCCCAGGCGGTCGGCGTTGGCACGGCGCGGCTGTCCACGGAATAGAAATTTCTCCCGGTAGGCAAAACATCAAGCCGTCCGCGGGTTGGCGCGCCCGAAGGGGCGGGGGGGACAAATTTCCCATCAAGCGCCGCCAGCAACCCCTGCGTCTCCATCGGGCCGCAAGCTGCCACCTTGGGAGAGATGCTCTGGCGGACATGCTGCATAACCTGCGCCGATTGGCTGCCGGGCGTGTTGCAGCTTCCGTCCATCATAGCCTGTGCTAAAAGCTCTAGCCGCTCAACCGTATCGCCAGTGGTGCGCCAAATATCCGCACTCACGTCAGAAAGAGGGCCATGCTTGTCGCCGTGCCAAGGCGCAGCGAGATCACAATCGAGCGGGTCAAACTCCAAACTGAGATCCTGTGCCATGGCCCGCAGCAAGGAGGCATCCGCACCCTGCCCGGACCCGCGGGGAATGCGCGCCAGGGCGATGGTCAGATCTCGCAGCTGCTCCCCTTCGGGGGTCTGGCCAAAAATATGCAACCCGTCGCGAATTTGTGCCTCTTTTAACTCGCACAGATAGGCGTCGAGCTTGGCCAGATCTCCGGCTTCGTGACCTTCAAAGCCGATGTCTTTGTCCAAGCCGCTGGTGGCCGTGAGCGATAAGATCTCGCGTCTGAGGTGTGCGACCCGCCGCGGATCTATTCCAGCAGCTTCATAATATTCATCGACCAAAGCTTCGAGGTCTCGCAGCGGGCCATAGGTTTCTGCGCGGGTGAGGGGAGGGGTGAGGTGATCGATGATCACCGCCTGCGCACGTCGCTTGGCTTGGGTGCCCTCGCCGGGGTCATTGACGATGAAGGGATAGACATGCGGCATTGGTCCCAAGATTGCCTCGGGCAAACAGCTTTCACTCATGGCCAAAGCCTTACCCGGCAGCCATTCCAAGTTCCCATGCTTACCCATATGCACAATCGCTTGTGCCTTTTGGTGATGCCGGATCCAAAAATAGAAGGCCAAATAATTGTGTGGCGGGATAAGATCTGGGGAATGATAGGTTTCCACAGGATCAATATTATAACCGCGCGCCGGTTGCAGGCCTAAAGTGACGTTACCGAAACGCAGAATTGAGAGCTTGTATCCGCCTTCCTCAGGATCGAAAAACGGATCATTTTCCGGTGCACCCCAACGTTCCTCAAGCCGCGCGCGCAGCTCGTAGGGCAGCGTCTGATAATGCGCAATGTAATCGGCAATTGGTAAAACCACGCCCCCGGTGCGCGTGGCGCGATCGGTCAACCAGTTGGTTGGACCAGCCATGATTTGCGCCATCAATTCAGTGCTTGTCACAGGCGCATTCTCCACGTCATAACCGGCCTGTTGCATTAGCGCGAGTGCATGAACAGCGGAGGCGGGCGTGTCTAGCCCCACCCCATTGGCGAGGCGGCCATCTTTATTGGGGTAATTGGCTAGAATGAGTGCGACCGGCCGCTGCGCAGGCGCGGCTCTGCGCAACTGGGCCCAGTTGGCTGCGAGGGCTGCGACAAAGCTAACGCGATCTCCGCGCGCTTTATAGGTTGCGATTGGGCATTCGGTGGCCGCATCGAAAAAGGCCTCGCCCTTAAAACTGATTGCGCGCGACAAAATGCGCCCATCCACTTCAGGCAGGGCCACGTTCATCGCGATGTCGCGGGCAGACAGCCCATTGAGGCCTTCCTCCCAGCTGGCCTCAGTGCTGGCCGCCAGCACGGCTTGCAGTATAGGCGCTTGGCGCGCTGAGGCGGCAGTGAGCGGGTTATTTGGGCTGCTGTCCCCATGCGGGTTTCCAACGGCAAATGAGGTGCAGTTCAAGATCACCTCGGGGGGAGCCGCTTGGAACAGTTGATCCAAAGTGGCCACAGAAATCGGATCTTTGAGCGAGGCAACAAAAATCGGCAGGGGGTTCAACCCGGCCTGCAGCAAGGCTTTTGTCATGCGGTTGATCGGATTGAGCCCAGCTCCTTGCACCAGGGCTCGATAAAAGATCAGCGGAACGATCGGCGCGCCCTGTGTCCACTGGGTTTGCGCAGCAGACAGGTCCGAAATGCCGGTACCCGGCCAATAGACCCCGGCGCGCAGCAGCGGTTCGGCCGCTTGTGGCTTGGGGGCTTGTGCAATCATATATTGGCAATAGCTTAGGAAGTTGACTGAGTTTTTTGGCCCGCCTTCTACCAAATAGGCCCAAATCGCATCGTAGTCTTTATCGGAGACAGTCGAAAACAAGCGCAGATCGGGGTCGGGTTTGTCATCCCCAGGAAGCGCAGCAAAGGCCACGCCGGCATCGGCAAGTCTGGCGGCATATTGTTCGAAGCCATATTTCCAATAGCTTGCCCCGCCCAGCACCCGAGCCACCACCAATTTTGCCTTGGAGGCGCAGGCGTCGATATGCAAATCAACCGACATCGGATGTTGCAAGTGCATCATGCTGGCCAAACGCAATCCCGGTGGGGTTGTCATTTCCGAGCGGGCGGTCGAGAGGGCTGCCAGTTCCGTATCGGCCGCAGAGATGAACACAACATCCGCAGGGCTTTGACCTAGATCCACAGGCTCTTGGCCCTCATCCACAGATCCGGGGGTGGCAGCTAATAGATGCATGAAGCGGTTCCGTCTTGCTCAAGGGCTACGAATGGGGCATCAGCGGCTCTTAGGCCTCGAGCCGATGTAAAGGATAAACCATGGATTATAAAGATGCCGGCGCCATTAAGAAAGGCAGCAATAAACCGCGGCATAGCGAGCATAATGCAAAAGGCAGTCGCAAAAACCCCTTTGGCAAAAGCGAAGGGAAAGCCGAACTTTTGGCGCGAATGAAGGCGGCTGTGAAAGCCCGACAAAACGCCCCCTAAAATCATAGGGTTTTGGTCATGAATATGCTGCTGTCATTGGCAATGTAATCGCCAAATGGACCGCAGGGCGTAAATCCGTGCCGCGCGTAGAGGCGGAGGGCGGCGTGCAAAGAATTGCCGGTTTCAAGCTTTAATGATCCCAAGCCTTTTTCGTGGGCCAAATCGTGCAACGCGCGCAAGATCGCATCGCCCACCCCCTGCCCACGCGCATTGGGATCTACGAACATGGATTTGATCTCGCCATAACCTGTCTTGACGACCAGTGCACCGGTGGCAAACACCTGGGTGCCTTTGCGCGCTGTATAGAAACAGACGTCTTCGGCGCAGAGCTCCTCGATAGACAGAAAACTATTGTCCTCAGGTGGAAAGAGCGATTGCATCAGCGCGTGGCTGGCTTGCAGCAACGCGGTGGCCTGCGGCTCTTTTGGATCGCTGCGCTTGATCTCGATCATGGTTTATTGCGCCGCCGCGCAGGATTTCAGCGCCACCTCAATCGCAGCATGATCCAAGCCAGCCTGGCCGATCACAACCAAGCGTGTGGCGCGCTCGATATCTCCGAAGGGCTGGTCGAAATAGGTCTCCACCCGTGGCCCGACGGCTTGCAGGGTCAGACGGATCGGTTTGCCAGAGACGGCAGCGAACCCTTTGAGGCGCAAAATATCATGTTCGCCTATGATCGCGCTGACCCGGTCTGAAAAGGCCTTTGTATCTGCGATCTCGCCGAGAGTGACGACAAAGCTTTCAAAGGCGTCGTGATCATGGTCATGATCGTCTCCATGGTCTTCGTCGTGATCATGATGGTGGTGGTGCAGTTCGTGGCGGGCTTCAAGCTCACCCTCAGCGCCAATACCTTGTCCTAAAAGCACATCAACTGGCAATTTGCCCATGGCAGTTGTGACCACTTGCACACCACCGCGCGAGGACTCGCGCAAAGTGTCAACCAAAGCTTCGGCTTTAGCGACCTCCAGCAGGTCAGTTTTGTTCACCACAATCATATCGGCGCAGGCGATTTG
>JAKMFM010000232.1 GCA_022425445.1 Planktomarina sp. | reverse complement strand
GAGTGCCGGGCTTTGCGGTAGAGATGCGGGCGGCGGGTTTTGCCAGCTGAGCCCCACCTGTTGGGTTAACAGTTTCAAATCCTCTTCCAAACTGTCTGCACGCACGATCATATGTGGCGCTGCGAATGTGCAAAAACCTTGGATAATTTTTGTTTGACTGGCCCAGGCACCATCAACCCGTAACGCGGTTTGACCAGCTAAATTAAATTTCAGAAATTTTAGGAATTCGCCGAAGCATTGGCGAATTTGCCCGGCTGATAAGGGCGGATCATCTGGATGCTCGGGAAGAGGGAGGTTGTGCACCCGGCGCAACCCTTTGCGCAATTCTGCATAGCGATCATCTTTGATTGGTAAAACATGCTGGCAAAATACTTCATAGGCCCGGGCGACAGGGTGGTGCACAACAGTGAAACTGTGGTGATTAGGATGGATGTTTTTCCAGCGACGCAGCGGTCTTTGACCAAAATTGCGCCGCAGCTCCGTCGGATCCGCTTGATCCAATGCGGCCAACCAGCCCTCGATTTGCCTGTCTGGCCAGGGTGAAATCGGCATGAATAACATCGGGGATTTTGGCGCGGCGACATAGCGCGGAATGGCGGCGCCACGTTTGGGTTCAAAGTTGGGCGTTCGTGCCCCAAGGGAGGCTTTTCGACCATGCCCCTGACAGATACGAGCGGGCCTTGTTCTTTTTCGATATCAAGCATTCCATAAGAGGATGCATCTTTGCTGGCGACCCGCATGGCCGCAACCATTGATGCGCCGGTTTCTTCGTAGGCCTCGACCATTTGTTGCAAACAGGGCTTTTGTGCCGAGATGACATCATCGGGCAACAAGACAGCAAAAGGCTCGTCACCAATCAATCGCCGAGCACACCAAACCGCATGGCCCAGACCCATGGCCTGATGCTGGCGAATATAGGCAATTGCGCCGCTTTCCATATTGGTGGATTTCAGCACCGACAACAGCTCTGCTTTGCCTTGCTTGCGTAGGGTTCGCTCGAGCTCTGGGGCTTCATCAAAATAATCTTCTAAAGCTCCTTTGCCGCGTGAGGTCACAAAGATGAATTCTTTGATCCCGGCCGCTCTGGCTTCATCAATCGCATATTGCACGAGTGGTCGATCCACTAACGTCATAATTTCTTTTGGTATGGATTTTGTCGCAGGCAAAAACCGCGTGCCTTGGCCGGCGACTGGGAAAATAGCTTTGGTAACTTTATGTTTCATTTTTTCTAAATATTTTTCTACTATGGTCGAGCCGCCCGAAATTTTGGCGAAAGATTAAAATTATCTAAGAAAACTATATATACACGCTTCTAAATTGTCTCGCTTTCCGTGGGTCAACACCTTAGGGTTGTGTAAATTTTTATCTATTAAATCGCGTGACTTCTGCACATGTGGTCTTTGTTTTGAGCTCATGGTTTTTGTAAGGTTACCCCCTTGGCAAAGGCAATAAAATATGGGTTTTCATAGCCAGGCTTGCCGTAGGTCAAAGGCGTCAGGTCATCAAACCGCACAACGCCACCGCCGGCCCCGTTCAAAACGGCATGCCCGGCGGCTGTGTCCCATTCCATGGTGCGGCCTGCGCGTGGGTAAAGATCAGCTTCGCCAGTTGCGATTAGGCAAAACTTGAGTGACGAACCCGCGCTTTTTAAATCGGAGACCGGATATTTTGCGATATAGGCATCTGTTGTTGGGTCTCTGTGTGATTTCGAGGCGACAACGCGCAAACCATCAGGATTTGGAACCGCCACGAAGATATTTTGGCAGGTGCCGATTTTCTCCAAGTCGAATGGGCCAGTTTCCTCCAGTGATTGTCCTTGGGCATCTGTATAAAACAACCGGTGTTTTGCAGGGGCGTAGACGACGCCCCGAATGGGGACGCCGTTGACGACATAGGCAATATTTACTGTAAAATCCCCGCGGCGATGAACGAACTCTTTTGTGCCATCCAGAGGATCGACGATGAAAAACTCTGTACCTGTTAAAGAATGGCTGTCCGCTTGTTCTTCTGTGATGAGGGTGACATCTGGAAAGGCGGCTTGCAAACCCTCGGAGATAATCGCATCCGCAGCTTCATCGGCGGCGGTCACTGGGCTGGAATCTGATTTGGTTTTGACCTCAAAATCTGGGCCGTTATAAATCTCCATGATCGCGCAGCCTGCGTCTAGTGCGAGCCTGCGCATGACCTGTTGTAAAGCGGTAAAATCCAAAACTTAAACGTTCCTTGCCGGCGTGTTGAATTAATTCATATTTTCTTGTAACTTAGGGCGTATTCGTCAAAGTTGCAATTCGACTTCCCTATATATTTTTGAAAAACTACAAATGTTTGCTAAACCTCGCCATACACGCTCCGGTATATCAGGAACCCTTGCTTTTCTCGAGCAGGTCTATTTTGGCACGGTGCGCAGCATGCGCAAATCCAGTGGCCGAAATGCTGTGCTCGGATTAATTGGGTCGATGGCTCAGACGGTTGTGTTTGTTATGGCCTTCTATTTTATGTTTCAGCTGATGGGGGTCAGAACGTCGCCAATCAAGGGCGATTATATGCTCTATATTATCTCGGGCATTGCCATGTTCATGACACATAATAAAGCTGTGCAAACTGTGTCCAAGGCGGAAGGGCCAACCTCTGACATGATGCAGCATGCGCCGATGAATACGATGATTGCCGTCTGTTCGGCAGCGCTGCAAAGCCTATATCAACAAACCATTACCGTCGGAACAATTCTTCAGATTTACCATCTTGCTTTCAACCCAGTGGATATTTTTAACCCCATTGGCTTGGCCGGTGTGTTTTTGCTCAGCTGGTTTACGGGCGTGGCCATTGGTATGGTGTTTTTGGCTTTAACACCCTGGCACCCGCCACTCGTTAATATTCTTTTGATGGTTTATCGCCGGGTGAATATGCTGGCATCAGGGAAAATGTTCGTTGCCAATACATTACCATCTTTCATGTTGGCCATGTTCGATTGGAACCCATTGTTTCACTGCGTAGACCAAGCGCGTGGTATGATGTTCATCAATTATTTACCGATGCACTCCAATTTGTCCTATCCATTGAAGGTGGCTTTGGTTGCTGTGGTCCTGGGTCTTATGGGCGAGTTTTTCACCCGAAAACGTGCCTCTATGAGCTGGGGATCAACTCGATAAGGACCTCAACGCACCACGCGCAGTGTGATATTGAGCCGACCTCCCTCTTTTAGAAGAGATGAGCTGCCGAATTTGATCCGGTCAATGCCGTGATAGTTGAGCCTTGCCGGGCCGCCCATCACTGCAACATCGCCAGACTGTAGCCAAATTGATTCCGTTTTGCCGCCACGCTCGGTGCCGCCCACGCGAAACAGGGCATCATCCCCCAAAGATATCGACACAACAGGCCAATCAAAATTGGCCTCATCCCGATCTTGATGCAGCCCCATGCGCGCGCCTTCGCCATAGAAATTGATCAAACAGCATTCTGGGTCTGGAGCCGCTCCTGCGACTGCCCGCCAGATGGCCATGATCGAGTCTGGAATTGCTGGCCAATTTACGCCAGACGGGTGGTGCTCTACATATCTATATCCGCGCTGATCTGAAAACCAGCCAAAGTCACCAGCCGCCGTTAGCCGTACAGACATCGGTTTCCCAGATTTCGTTTTTGGCGAAAAAACCGGTGCTTGAGCGGCCACCTCTCGCAGCTCCTTGACCAGCCGCAATTGATCGCTTGAGGGCAAAAACTCTTTAAAAACAGATATCCCTCCCACAGTTAGGGTGTGGCTTGGTGTGGTTTGCCTATTTAACTTTATGAAATCCAAATTTCATTGCCTCCAAATGGTTGCAGGGGGTGTTTGACACACCTATATAGCGCGATGAGCTGGTAGTTTAGATGAACTGCTGAATTAATTGGGGCACAGGCGCCGCACTGCGGGCCGAAAGCCTCGGTATCGCCAGAGCGAAGGGATGCTAAGAAATGGCTAAAGTCATTGGAATTGACCTTGGAACAACAAACAGCTGCGTGTCGATCATGGACGGAT
>JAKMFM010000203.1 GCA_022425445.1 Planktomarina sp. | reverse complement strand
TGGAGCAGCCGATTGAGCATTTTTTGATGGCGGATGCTATGTTTCATTCTGACTTGCCGCATGTCTCGCAGCTTTATGCGCGCGCAGATACCTCTGTGCGCGCGCGGGTCTTGCAGGTGCTGGATCCTGAGCGCATGGGGTTACAAAAAGCGCAGCGTCTCTGTTTGGTGGGCCTGCGGGGGGCGGGTAAATCAACCCTGGGTGCACGGGTAGCTAAGGTATTCGGGGCGCCATTTATTGAGTTGAACGGTGAGATTGAAAAGAATACCGGCATGGCGCTTGGAGAGATTATCGCCCTTTACGGGCAAGAGGGCTATCGCCAGCTTGAGGCCGATACATTGACCGGCATAATCGAGGGGCACAAACGCGCCATTGTCGCCGTTGCGGGCGGTATCGTGTCTGAGGAAGGCAGCTTTTATCACGTGCTGTCGCGCTTTCATACGGTTTGGCTCAAAGCTTCCGCTTCGGAGCATATGGAACGCGTGCGGGCGCAAGGCGATGTACGCCCCATGCAGGACAATCCACAGGCGATGATTCAATTGCGGCAAATTTTGAGTTCGCGCGAGGCGCTCTATACGCAGTCTGATCACGTTCTGAACACTAGCGGTAAGTCGGTGGAGCAAAGCCAGATGGAATTGTCCCAGCTTATTGAGGGCTGTCAAATTCTAAATTCTCGTGCGGGGTAAGATGCGCGCCGCTGTTTCATATTCTAAGGGAGGCTTCCGATGCAGGTGACCATGCGCAGTGAAAATCATGTTGGCTATGTGACTTTGAGCAATCCGCCGGTGAACGCCATCGGTCAGGTCCTTCGTATGGGTCTTCTTGAGGCGGTGCGTTGGGCTGAACGGGGCAGGTTGGACAGGGTTATTGTCTCGGGTGCCGGGGGTATTTTCGCAGCTGGCGCGGATGCGAAGGAATTTGACGCCGCGCCGCAAGAGCCGCATTTGCCAGAGGTTTTGAACGCGATTGATGAAAGCTTCGTGCCTTGGATTGCGGCCATTGACGGCGTCGCCCTGGGCGGTGGCGCAGAGATTGCCATGGCCTGTCGCATGCGCATTATGGCGCCGGGCGCGCGCATTGGCCTGCCGGAAGTGACCCTGGGCGTTATTCCGGGCGCTGGTGGTACCGCGCGGTTGCCGCGGCTGGCCGGACTTCAAAAAGCCGTTGAGATGATCACCACAGGAAAGCCGATCGGGGCGCAGGAGGCCTGCTCTGCGGGATTGATCCATACGGTGGAAGATGATCCGATTGAGGCGGCCTTCTTCGTTAACAGTGAAGCGCTGGGCTGCATTGTTCCCACTTGGGAGTATCATGCGCCCGCGCATGACGCTGATCTGTTCCTCATGGCTCGCGAAAATCTACAGGCCAAAATGCCAGGGCAAGAGGCGCCTGTGCGGGCGATTGAGGTGATCGAGGCAGGGCTTGCACTGCCGTTTCATGCGGCCGTGGCACATGAACGCCGGGTGTTTTTAGAGTTAAAAACTGGATCGCAATCTAAGGCCCTGAGACATCTATTCTTTGCGCAGCGGGCCGCGAAAGCGCCGGCGCATTTGAAAGGCTCTGCGTTGGAGGTGCAGCACGCCGCAGTGGTGGGGGGCGGCACGATGGGCGCGGGGATCGCATATGCGCTTTTGTCATCAGGCTTGCAGGTGACGATTCTGGAGGCCGATGCCGACGGTTTGAAACGTGCTGAAGACAATATTGGCAAAATCATCGAATCCAGTTTGACGCGTGGTATGATAGATGCCGCTGGTGGCGCGGATCTTCGCAGTCGGTTGACGCTCAGCACGCAGTATAGCCAGGCCGCCACGGCGCAATTGGCGATTGAGGCCGCGTTTGAAGATATGGCGGTGAAACAGGAAATTTTGGGCAAATTAGATGCGGTGCTGACCGCTGATGCCGTATTGGCCACCAATACATCCTATCTGGATATCAATGAGATGGTGGCGCCGCTTACGGACCCCACGCGTGTCATTGGCCTACATTTTTTCGCACCGGCCCATATCATGAAATTATTGGAAATTGTCCAAGGGGCACAGAGTAGTGATCGGGCGATTGCCACAGGTTATGCTTTGGCGAAACGCTTAGGCAAGGTACCGGTGTGCGCGGGGGTGTGCGACGGGTTTATCGGCAACCGCATTTTAGCGCGCTATCGTGAGGCGGCCGACACGGTCTTTATGGATGGCTCAACCCCCTGGGAGGTGGACGACGCCATGGTCGAATTTGGGTATGCCATGGGGCCCTATGAAGCGCAGGATTTGTCGGGTTTGGATATCGCTTATGCCAATCGGCAACGTCAGGCGCCGACGCGTGATCCAAACCGGCGTTATATCCCCATCGCCGATCGAATGATTGAGTTGGGGAAATTGGGGCGCAAGACAAGTGCGGGTTGGTATCGCTACCCCGGGGGTGAGGGCAAGGTGGAGGATCCAATTGTGGCTGACCTGGCCATAGAGGAGGCACATTTTGCTGGCATAACGCGCACCGATTATTCTAGTCAGGAAATGCGACAAAGGATTGTTTTAGCTATGATAAACGAGGCGGCCGATATTTTGGACGCTGGCATTGCGCAATCGGCCGGTGATATTGATCTGGTCACAGTTTTTGGCTACGGTTTTCCACGTTGGCGTGGTGGGTTGATGCATTATGCGGACAGTCTTGGGGTTGAAACAATCGTGGCGCAGCTTGAGATTTTGGCACAGGAGGATCCAGTCGCCTGGAAGGTCTCGCCTTTGCTCCGCCGCTGTGCGGACGCGGGTCAATCTCTGGCAGAGGCCCGGCCGATGAGTTGAGCCTTGGCGCTCTGAAACAAATTCGCATGTGCAACGGTGTTAGATGGATAATAAAAACAAAATAAAAACAGAAATTATGATCTATGTCTGCTCTGCATAACTATACATCACAGATACGATGGACCGGCAATCGGGGCGACGGGAATGCAACTTACGACGGTTATGATCGGAGTTGGCAGCTGTGTAGCTCGGGAAAGCCGATCATAGAATGCTCTAACGATCCGCTGTTGGGGGGCGATCCACGGCTGCACAATCCTGAAGACTTGCTGATCACAGCGCTGAGTTCGTGTCATATGCTCTGGTTTTTGCATTTGTCATTGAATGCTGGGATCATTGTGATGGGCTATGAAGATAACCCCATCGGTCACGGTGAGAGCGCGCCTTCTGGGGCTGGGCGCTTTGTCGCAGCAACGCTGAGACCGCAGATCACACTCGCGCCCGGAATGGATCTACGGGCGGCGGATGCGGTGCATGGCAAGATCCATGATGTCTGTTTCATCGCCAGATCTGTCAACTTTCCTGTTCGCATCACAGCGCAATACGACTTTGTAGAACCCTAAGACCCGCCACGCATCTTGCTTTAGCGCCAACTGAGGCCTAAGGGGGTGCCATGAGAATTCTGTATCTTGGCGATGTTATGGGCCGTTCCGGGCGGCTGGCAATTTCAAATGAACTGTCCGGTCTTCGGCAGCGTTTGAAAGCGGATTTTGTTGTGGTTAATGGTGAGAATGCCACTGGTGGCATGGGGCTTTCGGCCAATCATGCAAAGGAGATTCTCAAGGCGGGCGCCGATTGCATTACGCTGGGCGATCATGCTTTTGATCAAAAGGATATGTTGCAGTTCATCGAAACCGAACCACGTATCATTCGCCCGCTTAATTTTTCCAAATCAGCGCCAGGGCGCGGCGCTGCGATTTTCATTGCTACGCGCGGGCGCAAGGTTTTGGTGGCACAAGTCCTGGGGCAGGTGTTCATGAAGCGGCCTTTTGATGATCCGTTTTCCGCTGTGGATGCGATATTCTCGCGCCACCCCTTGGGCGGGCAGGTCGCCGCGACGGTGGTGGATATGCATTGTGAGGCCACCTCTGAAAAAATGGCGATGGGGCATTTTTGTGATGGCAAGGCCAGCATGGTTGTCGGATCGCACACCCATGTGCCGACTGCCGATGCGCAGATTTTGGAACGTGGCACAGGCTTTCAAAGTGATGCAGGCATGTGCGGTGATTACAACTCCGTCATTGGCATGCAAAAGGCTGAGCCGCTCCGCCGGTTTATCACTGGCATGCCCAAAGCGCGCTTTGAACCGGCCCTAGGACCGGCGACGCTCTGTGGTCTTTTGGTGGAAACAGAGGATGGCACGGGCAAAGCCAAATCGATTGAGATGATCCGCCATGGCGGGGTGCTCAGCCAATCAGACGGGGTGCCATCTGAATGAGGCATCTCATTCCTTATGGGTGGCTTTTGTT
>JAKMFM010000181.1 GCA_022425445.1 Planktomarina sp. | reverse complement strand
CTCCACCCCCACTTGATGCAGATCGCCCAAAGCTATTTGATCCGCAGGACCAAACCATCGCCAACATTGCTTCATGGCAACCATCCTTTGTAAAGCTCGTGACTGGAATCTCGTGGCAATGCCACCTTAAGACCGGTGCGGGCACTGTGGTAGATGGCCGTGACCAGTGCAACGGAGCGCGCCCCATCTTCCAATGTCACCGCCTGATTTTCACGGCCTGCCAAATCCAGTGCAATATGTGTAAAAAACCCCTCAAAGCCGGTCGGCTCAATCGGAGTTTCGCGCAACGCCGCATCCAACTGCTCCTGTGCCTGTGGCGCGCGGGCCTCAAAGTTCCAGGGTTGCACGCCGGGCGCATAGGGGGCAGTGCCGGAGGTGGCTGTGAGATGCTCAAAGACAAACCGCAGCCGGGTTTCATCTCCAGCAGCGCCAAGCGTGATGCTGCTCGTGGCCAAGGCGCCTGAGGTCATGGCAAAACTGATGCTGGCGCAATCTTCAGTCTCGATCTCATTGATCCGCGTGGTGGTTAGGGCCGAAAGTCCGGCAATGTCACCGGCGATATGGGTCAAAAGATCGTGGTTGTGAATGGCATGCCCCAAAACCGCCCCACCGCGCTCACCTACCCAAGTGCCGCGCCAAGGCACCGTATAATAATCCCCCCCGCGCGACCAATGGGTCTCTAGCGCGGCCACCTGTAGCTGCCCGGTCAGACCGCAGGCCATAAGGTGGCGCAACTGCGCCAAAGAAGGGCCCCAGCGATATTGAAAAACAGGATAGACTTTTCGGCCTGCAGTCAGCGCGGCGCGGCGGATTTCATCCACATCTGCCAAAGACGTGGCCAATGGTTTTTCGCAAATGACATGCTTGCCTGCCGCCAACGCGCGTTGCGTCACCGACGCATGCAAATGTGGGGGCAAGCAAATGTCGATGACATGCACCTGTGGGTCCGCCAAAGCCTCATCAATATCACTCAATGCGCTGAAATTGTCGCCTTCTTGCCGAATGCCCTCAATCCGCTCCAGGTCTTGATCCACAATAGCCCTGACCGTGAACCTGTCTTTCAAAGCCCGAAAGCCTGCCAAATGTTCACGACCAATGCCGGCTCCTAAGATCGCCACATGAATCATAATTCATCCGCCATCTGTTGCGCTCGCAGTGCCAATTCCATGACCTTAAAACAATGGTCTTGACCCATCGCCGTCTCACTGCGGTACTTAATATCATGAGCCAAACGCGCAAAATATGGCAGGCCCGCATCAGAGGCGTCTATTTTCTCGCACCGATCGCCATTCACCAAGATCACATGATCCGTGCCTTTTTGCCCGCCGACATCAACATATTTGCGCAGCTCAATATAGCCCTGCGTGCCCAGAATTGTGAGCCGACCATCACCCCAATTGGGCAGGGCATCTGGCGTGAACCAATCCACACGAATGTAGCCCGTGCCCCTGTCACTGCGCAGATTAATTTCCCCAAAATCTTGTAGCTCTGGATCACTGAGGTTTGCGTAATTGGCGGTGAAGGCATGGGTCACCTCTGCGGTATCTGAACCGGTATAATGCAAAAATTGGTCAATCTGATGCGAGGCGATATCGGTCAAAATGCCGCCAAAACAGTCCTTGCGAAAAAACCAATCGGGACGTGTGGCGCGGTTGAGACGATGCGGGCCCAGCCCCACGGTCTGCACCACCTTTCCAATCGCCCCATCGGTCACGAGTTGCGAAGCAAGCGTGCTGGCGGGGGTCTCAAAGCGCTCAGAAAAATTCACCGACCAAATCCGTCCGGTCTGCGCCACGCAGGCTTTGATCTGCTCCAATTGCGCAGGCGATGTGC
Organism: Planktomarina sp.; assembly: GCA_022425445.1. Taxonomy (GTDB): domain Bacteria; phylum Pseudomonadota; class Alphaproteobacteria; order Rhodobacterales; family Rhodobacteraceae; genus Planktomarina. The sequence continues at coordinate 342 of JAKMFM010000181.1, read as the reverse complement.
ACCCGGGCTTGTCGCTCATCACATCCATACCCTGATGCATCGCCCTGATCGCGAGATGCGCGCGTTCGGATGGGATGGCGGACACCAACGCCAAATCTGCGCCGCAGTCCAACGCCGCTTGCAGGCTGTCAAAACGCGGCAAAAGCGGAAAGCGCTTGCGAAACCCAGGCAGGGTTTCCGGATAACCCTCAGTCCAATATCCTTGGCAGATGACCCCAGCCTTGGCCATGTTCTCTACCATGCCATAGATGTGCCGATGATCCAGCCCAAGAGCCACAGATTTTAACACCATCTCTGCACCTGTTGTTTCTGGCCGCTCTCACTGGACCGTTGCATCGCATC
>JAKMFM010000174.1 GCA_022425445.1 Planktomarina sp. | reverse complement strand
AACCCAGCAACAGCACTCTTCAATGCAGTTTTCAATTTCATATTGTTTTCTCCCAGTTGCGCTGGCGCTTGATGGCCAACTTGTTTCATTCATTCAACCTCGCCAGAATGAGACCGGCTTGCACGGTCAAAATGGCGAAATTCAGGAGTATACCGAACCATAAAATACATGCCGCGCAAAGCGTATTCTTGATTTTTTTATGTGATATTGCGATATCACTTAAAATATTCAGAGAAATATTTGCTCAGACTTGCACAACTTTTATTTCGGTCTCTCCCAATTTCACAACGAGCCGCTGCTGATCTTCACGCCAGCACAACGGCATCATCCGCGCAACACTGCAAACAGTCGTCACGCCCAGCAAGCAGAAATGCTTTTTGGACATACAAAGGATATTTATCTGGACCTATTTTTGGCATAGCTTTTCTGCGCTGATAGCTGTCAAAGTAAATCGATCGAATTCAACCATTTCAAAATATCTGAACAAGGAGCATGGCCTATGGACGGCAATCTGCAAAATGATTTGAGTGAAGTTGTCGCCAACGACAAAGCCCATGTTTGGCATCACTTGATCCAACATAAAATGTTCGAAACCGCGGATCCAAACATAATTGTTGAGGGCAAAGGCATGCGGGTTTGGAATCAAGCCGGCAAAGAACATTTGGATGCGGTCTCCGGCGGGGTTTGGACCGTTAACGTGGGCTATGGCCGCGAAAGCATTGCCGATGCCGTGCGCGATCAGCTGGTCAAAATGAACTATTTTGCCGGCTCCGCTGGCTCAATTCCTGCCGCAAATTTTTCCAAGCGCTTAATCGAAAAAATGCCGGGCATGAGCCGGGCCTATTTCTCAAATTCTGGATCGGAAGCCAATGAAAAAGGCTTCAAAATGATCCGACAGATTGCGCATAAAAAATATGGCGGCAAGAAGAATAAAATCCTGTACCGCGAGCGCGATTATCATGGCACCACCATTGCTACATTGGCCGCCGGTGGCCAGCATGAGCGCAGTGCGCAATATGGCCCCTTCCCGGAAGGTTTCATTTCCGTGCCGCATTGCCTTGAATATCGTGAAGCGGCCCAAAACAATCTTGGACAAGGCGAAAGCTACGGATTGCGCGCCGCAAATGCGATTGAAGATGTAATCTTGCGCGAAGGTCCAGACACCGTTGGCGGCTTGATCCTGGAGCCTATCACAGCAGGGGGTGGCGTTATTGTGCCCCCCGAAGGTTACTGGCCACGCGTGCAGGAAATCTGCAAAAAATATAACGTTTTGCTGATGATCGACGAAGTAGTTTGCGGCCTTGGGCGCACTGGCACCTGGTTTGGGTATCAACATTACGACATTCAGCCCGATATTGTCACAATGGCGAAGGGCGTCGCCTCGGGCTATGCGGCGATCTCATTGACCGTCACTACTGAAGAGGTGTTCGAGCAATTCAAGGATGCCAGCGATCACATGGGATACTTCCGTGATATCTCCACTTTCGGCGGCTGCACTGCAGGTCCGGCGGCAGCGCTGGAAAATATGCGTATCATTGAGGAGGAAAACCTTCTTGAAAATTGTAAAGCCCGCGGTGCGCAGTTGATTGCAAATCTCGAAGCCTTGGCTGAGAAACACAGCATCATTGGCGATGTCCGTGGCAAAGGCTTGTTCTGCGGTGCCGAGCTGGTGGCCGACCGTGAAACCCGCGAACCAGCGCCCGAAGCAAAGGTGCAGGCGGTGGTCAAAGATTGCATGGCCCAGGGTGTCATCATCGGCGCAACGAACCGCTCCTTGCCAGGTTTCAACAACACGCTTTGCCTGTCACCCGCTCTGATTTGTACGGCGGAAGATATCGATCTCATCACCGATGCCATAGATCAGGCTCTGACCCGAGTATTCGGCTAATCCTACAAGAACCCGACGAGAAAGGCAGGGTTCGCCCTGCCTTTTTTTTGCGCCACCGCATGTGCCCCGGCGCGCCACAACCACTTGGCCTTGCGCTTTTGCAGAAAACTCGGCATCAATAGATCCAAAATTCACATAGGCTTAGGTCCAAAATGGCGATTTCTGAAGAGACGTTCTTTTTACCGCCCGATTCGGAAGGCACGCTGCAGAACCAAATCCAACAGCTGGTCGCCGAAGCGATTCTAAGTGGACGGTTTCGGGCCGGAGAAAAAATGCCCTCAAGCCGAAAATTGGCAGCCCATTTGGGGGTGAGTCGGATCACCGTGACCCTCG
>JAKMFM010000173.1 GCA_022425445.1 Planktomarina sp. | reverse complement strand
TGTTTCCTTCATTCAACCTCGCCAGAATGAGACCGGCTTGCACGGTCAAAATGGCGAAATTCAGGAGTATACCGAACCATAAAATACAAGCCGCGCAAAGCATATTCTTGATTTTTTTATGTGATATTGCGATATCACTTAAAATATTCAGAGAAATATTCGCTCAGACTTGCACAGCTTTTATTTAGGTCTCTCCTAATTTCACAACGAGCCGCCGCTGATCTTCACGCCAGCACGACGGTATCATCCGCGCAACACTGCAAACAGTCGTCGCATCCAGCAAGCAGAAATGTTTTTTGGACATACAAAGGATATATATCTGGACCTATTTTTGGCATAACTTTTCTGCGCTGATAGGTGTCAAAGTAAATCGATCGAATTCAACCATTCCAAAATATCTGAACAAGGAGCATGGCCTATGGACGGCAATCTGCAAAATGATTTGAGTGAAGTTGTCGCCAACGACAAAGCACATGTTTGGCATCACCTGATTCAACATAAAATGTTTGAAACTGCGGACCCTAACATCATCGTTGAGGGCAAAGGCATGCGGGTTTGGAACCAAGTGGGCAAGGAACATCTCGATGCTGTCTCAGGCGGCGTTTGGACTGTCAATGTTGGCTACGGCCGTGAAAGCATCGCAGACGCAGTACGCGATCAACTGGTAAAAATGAATTTTTTTGCCGGAGCAGCTGGCTCTATCCCTGCGGCCAATTTTTCCAAACGGTTAATCGAAAAAATGCCTGGCATGAGCCGGGCCTATTTCTCGAACTCCGGCTCGGAAGCCAATGAAAAAGGCTTCAAAATGATTCGTCAGATCGCACATAAAAAATATGGCGGCAAGAAGAATAAAATTCTGTACCGCGAGCGCGACTATCATGGCACCACGATTGCGACTTTGGCGGCCGGCGGCCAGCATGAGCGCAGCGCGCAATATGGCCCCTTCCCCGACGGTTTTATTTCCGTGCCGCATTGCCTTGAATATCGCGAAGCGGCACAAGACAACCTTGGACAAGGCGAAAGCTACGGGTTGCGCGCCGCAAATGCGATTGAAGATGTCATCCTTCGCGAAGGTCCAGACACGGTTGGCGGCTTGATCCTTGAACCTATCACAGCAGGTGGTGGCGTTATTGTTCCCCCCGAAGGCTACTGGCCACGCGTGCAGGAAATCTGCAAAAAATATAATGTTTTGCTGATGATCGACGAAGTGGTTTGCGGCCTTGGGCGCACTGGCACTTGGTTTGGGTATCAACATTACGACGTCCAGCCAGATATTGTCACAATGGCAAAGGGTGTCGCCTCCGGTTATGCGGCCATCTCATTGACCGTCACCACTGAAGAAGTGTTCGAACAATTCAAAGACGCCAGCGATCACATGGGATACTTCCGTGATATCTCCACTTTTGGCGGCTGTACTGCAGGTCCTGCGGCAGCGCTGGAAAATATGCGCATCATTGAAGAGGAAAACCTTCTTGAAAATTGTAAAGCCCGCGGGGCGCAGTTGATTGCCAATCTCGAAGCCTTGGCTGAAAAACACAGCGTCATTGGCGATGTCCGCGGCAAAGGCTTGTTCTGCGGTGCCGAGCTGGTCGCCGACCGCAAAACCCGCGAACCAGCACAGGAAGCAAAGGTGCAGGCAGTGGTCAAAGATTGCATGGCGCAGGGTGTCATCATTGGCGCAACAAACCGCTCCTTGCCAGGTTTCAACAACACGCTTTGCCTGTCACCTGCGCTCATTTGCACGGCGGAAGATATCGACCTCATCACCGATGCCATAGATCAGGCCTTGACCCGCGTATTCGGGTAATCCTTCGCGAACCTGACTAAAAAGGCAGGGTCTCCCTGCCTTTTTAGTGCATCACCTCATCTGCCCAAGCGCACCACAACCACTTGGCCTTGCGCCCCTGCAGAAAACTCGGCATCAATGGATCCAAAATTCACATAGGCTTAGGTCCAAAATGGCGATTTCTGAAGAGACTTTCTTTTTACCGCCCGATTCGGAAGGCACGCTACAGAACCAAATCCAACAGCTGGTCGCCGAAGCGATTCTAAGTGGACGGTTTCGGGCCGGAGAAAAAATGCCCTCAAGCCGAAAATTGGCAGCCCATTTGGGGGTGAGTCGGATCACCGTGACCCTCG
>JAKMFM010000140.1 GCA_022425445.1 Planktomarina sp. | reverse complement strand
GCCAAAAACTGCTTTCATAGCAGTGGATTTTCCGGCGCCGTTGGGACCAACGATCACGGCAATCTCACCGGGGTTTACGGCAATGGTGCACTCATGCAAGATATCGGCGCCCCGGCCATAGCCGCCCGTCATGGACTCGCCGATTAAGAAGGGTTTGGTCATTCTGCTGCGCCTTTATTTTTCAGTCCGGTGCCAAGGTAAGCTTCAATCACCTGCTCATTGGCTTTGATCTCGTCAATTGTACCCTCAGCCAGCACCTTGCCCTCTGCCATGACAATAACGGGGTCGCATAAGCGGCCAATGAATTCCATGTCATGCTCAATCATGCAAAACGTGTAGCCCCGCTCTTTGTTGAGCCGAATAATAGCGTCACCGATGGTGTTGAGGAGCGTGCGATTGACCCCCGCTCCAACTTCATCAAGAAACACAATACGCGCATCCACCATCATGGTGCGGCCCAGCTCAAGTAGTTTTTTCTGACCTCCAGAGAGGTTACCAGCTTTCTCATCTCGCAGATGATCCACGGTCAAAAATTCCAAAACCTCATCGGCCTTCGCTTTCAGCGCACGCTCCTCATTTGCGATGCGCTTGCGTCCAAACCAGGTGTTCCAAAGGCTTTCTCCAGATTGACCGCCGGGCACCATCATCAGGTTCTCGCGGACTGTCATAGAGCTAAATTCATGGGCGATTTGGAAGGTGCGCAGCAGCCCTTTGTGAAACAATTCATGCGGAGCCATGCCGGTAATATCGTCGCCCGCCATTGTAACCCGGCCGGATGTGGGCGGCAAAACACCTGCGATCACGTTGAATAAGGTGGTTTTGCCAGCACCATTCGGGCCGACCAAACCAGTGATAGAGCCCTCACGTATTTCCAGTGACGCTCCATCCACGGCGCGAAACCCGCCAAAATGGCGATGCAAGTTTTCAACCTTGATCATGCCAAGTCTCCAATAGTCATTTCATGCAAACAGCCCCGCAATTAAACGGGGCTGTTGTTAATCATGGGGCCGTGTTTAGCGGTATTTAACAGTGATTTCAGCACCGCCCTCATAGCCAACCTGACGGTAGTTACCAGCTGACTCGCCGCCACCGATCAGCTCAACTGCTGTTGCGCCGACGTAGTCAATATCGATGCCTGCGGCAACGGCCTGCAAGGCCAAGCCAAGCTGGCCTGGTTCAATTTTCAAACCAGGCGCGTTTGCCACTTCCATAACTTTTTCTTTATACGCTGCTGGATCTGAGGAGCCGGCCGCTTGCATGGCCAACATAATCAAAGCTGTTGCGTCGTAAGATTCTGCCGCGAATGGCGATGTGCCATCAAAGTCATCGCCAGCCATGGCTGCGAAGATACCGGCGCCTGCGCTGTCTGTGCCGGGCACTTGACCGCTGGAGCCGTCGAGGTCAGAACCGAAATTCTCAACCAATTTTGCGGAAATCATGCCGTCTGGGAAGTGGAATGTGTCAAAGGCGCCTGAATCCAAAGCCGCACGAACGATACCGGAGCCACCTTGATCGACATAACCCGCCACGACCAAACGGTCGCCACCAGCTGCCGCCAAAGCACCGATCTCAGCAGAGTAATCTGCCTTGCCATCTTCATGGGCGGCGTTGATTGTTACAGTCCCGCCGGCCGCTTCAAATGCTGCTTGGAAGCTGTCGGCCAAACCTTTGCCATAGTCATTGTTGGTGTAGGTGACAGCAACAGAGGTGATGCCTTCTTCCAACAGCACGTCTGTCATTACAACACCTTGACGCGCATCAGAGGGCGCGGTGCGGAAGAACAAACCATTATCTTCTGCTGTGGACAGTGCAGGGGATGTGGCGGATGGTGAAATCATTACCATACCGTTGGCCAAAGCCACGTTGGACAAAATAGCACCGGTCACGCCAGAGCAGTCGGCGCCCATGATGCCTTTGACACCATCGGAGGTGATCAAACGCTCGGCAACAGCTGTCGCTGCGCCCGCATCAATACAGGTCGAGTCGCCGCGCACAGAGGTCACGGTTGAGCCGCCAAGCAGTGCACCGCTGGCGGTCGCTTCTGCCATGGCCATTTCAGCCGCGGCGCCCATCTGTGGGGTGAGCGATTCAATTGGACCGGTGAACCCGAGGATCACACCAATTTTAATATCTTCCGCAGACACTGCGCCCGCGGATAATGCAACAGCCGTAGTGGCCAGCAGCAGTTTTCTCATAACATTCTCCCGTTTAGTTATTTTCACTGCCTTAGACGATAGAAGGGCTGATGCCAAAAAGGAAGCGATTCTTCATTCATTTCTCGCATCCTATGGATGAATTTACCCCGCGCGTGCTGCGAAATGTTGCGTCAATACGCCAGGCGCGATGATTGCGCGCCGCGTTCTCGGTAAGGGGTGGTATCATAATGAGCCCGGTAACATTTCGAAAAGTGTGAGGGCGAGGCAAAGCCACAGGCCAAAGCGACATTGATCACCGACATATCTGTTTGCATCAACAAGTTCCGGGCTTTTTGCAAACGCAGCTCCATGTAATAGCGCTTTGGCGAGCGGTTGAGATAGCGACGAAACAAGCGCTCAAGCTGCCGGGTCGACATATTCACATCTCTGGCCAAGATCGAAGGGCTGATCGGCTCTTCAATATTTTGTTCCATTTTTTGGATGACTTGGCTCAATTTCGGATGTCGTACGCCAATGCGCGTTGGAATCGAAAGCCGTTGGGTATCTTGGTCGGTGCGAATGGAGGAATAGATGAGCTGATCGGCCACAGCATTGGCCAAATCCTCGCCGTGATCCTGCGCAATCAGTTTCAGCATGAGATCAATCGACGATGTGCCACCGGCGGTCGTAATACGATTGCCATCGACGACGAAAACAGATTTCGTCAACTCAACGTCTTCGAATTCTTCAATGAAACTGTCTTGATTTTCCCAATGAATCGTGGCGCGTTTACCATCAAGAAGCCCCGCTTTCGCCAAAGTATAACCGGCCGTGCATAGCCCCGCAATCAAAGGCCCTCGACGAGATTCGCGGCGCAGCCAGTTTACTATTTTTTTGGAGGACGCGGCTTTGATATTCACGCCGCCAGACACCATAAGCGTATCGTCGCGCAATACATCAAACAACTCATGCTGAACAACAAATTCAATCCCCGCCGAGCAGCGTACAGGCGCGCCATCTTCTGATATCAAAGCCCATGTATAAAGCTCCTTGCCGGACATACGGTTCGCAATCCGCAGCGATTCAACCGCTGCTGAAAAGCACAACATCGTAAACTCTTCGAGCAGCACGAAAACAAAGCGCCGCGGCTTGGCTGGCGCTTCAATCGTTCCCTCGAATTGATCAAGTATATCCATACGGGTCACCCTTCACCGTGCCCCGATCTGGGCAACACGGCCCCCTTTGACCTTGATGATAAACTAGGTCAAGACTCTATTGTTATGAGGCACATTTTGCGGTGGTTTATCAACAAAAATCACGATAAACTCCTCTGCGATAACGCTAACACAATACCGGAGCACATACTTATGACCAGCTGGCAAAAATCTGATTGGCGCAATAAGCCGAGAGTTCAGATGCCCGACTATACGGATGAAGCAGCCTTAGCTGCAGCTGAACAGCAGTTGCGGCAATATCCTCCGCTGGTCTTTGCGGGCGAAGCGCGCGCTCTGCGCAAGCAATTGGCCGCGGTCAGTCGCGGTGAAGCGTTTTTGCTGCAGGGCGGTGATTGCGCTGAAAGCTTTAAAGAGTTTTCAGCTGACAATATCCGCGACACGTTTAAAGTGATGTTGCAGATGGCCATGGTGTTGACCTATGGCGCAAAAGTGCCTGTGGT
>JAKMFM010000137.1 GCA_022425445.1 Planktomarina sp. | reverse complement strand
CTGAAAAACCCGCGTTCAACCGCGCTCTTTCCACCGGACCATTTGGCGCATGGTGCCATGCAGCATTTGCACGTCCGATTTGGTCAGCGGCATGCGCGACCAAAGGTTGCGCAGATTCACTCTCATACTGGCCGCCTTGGTTTCTGGAAAGAAAAAACCTGCCGCATCAAGTCTTTGCTCAAAATGCTCGGCTAATTTTTCAACTTCAAGCCCGCTGGCCCATTCTGATTTTGTCACTTCAACCGCAGGTTCCGCAATCTCGCCCACCTGCCTTTGCCACTCATAGCTGAGAAGCAACACACATTGCGCCAAATTGAGCGACGGGAAATCGGGATTCACCGGCACCGAGATGATGGCGTTGGCGCGGATAATGTCATCATTTTCAAGACCCGCGCGCTCAGGGCCAAACATCACCGCCACTTTTTGTCCCGCGTGAATGCGTCGGGCCGCTTCGCCCATCGCAAATTCAGGACTGTACACAGGTTTGGTCAAATCTCGCGGCCGCGCTGTGGTGGCCATCACGAAGGTTGTATCGGCCAATGCGTCAGCAGTTGTGTCGAACAATCGTGCCTCATCGAGCAAACGCCCGGCGCCGCTGGCCATAGCGACGGCCTTTTGGCTCGGCCAGCCGTCACGCGGATCTACGATACGCATGTGATCGAGTCCAAAATTCCACATGGCCCGAGCGGCAGCGCCAATGTTCTCCCCCATTTGCGGACGAACAAGGATAATTGCGGGTTGTTGCAGAGAATGACGTGTCATAGGGTCTCTTAGCGTTGACAGAGGCCCGCGACAAGCGGTGGTCAAAGCCAATTTGTCACGCTATAGCGCGTGCAACAACCTTGCAGTTTGGAGCCCATGCGATGAGCACTGAAGATTTGCCGCAGATCTACCTTGTCACCCCCAGTGTGATTGACCTGGATCTCTATCCCAATCAGCTGGCGCGCGTTTTGGACTCGGTTGAAATCGCCTGCCTGCGTTTGGGCCTGGCCAGCAGTGATGAAGATCACATTTCCCGCGCCGCAGATGCGCTGCGTGACATTGCCCATGCCCGGGACATCATGCTGGTCATTGAACGACACGCATTGTTGGTGGAGCGTTTGGGTTTGGACGGTGTGCATCTGATGGACGGTGGGCGCAATCTGAGGCAACTGCGTAAAGATCTCGGCGAAGACGCAATTCTAGGCGCCTATTGCAACACCTCCCGCCACGACGGGCTGACCGCAGGGGAAGCGGGCGCCGATTACGTCAGCTTCGGCCCCGTGGCCGCCTCTGCGCTAGGAGACGGGGTCCAGGTGGATCCAGAGCTGTTGAGCTGGTGGAGTGAAATGATTGAGGTGCCAGTGGTCGCCGAAGGTGGTTTAACCACGGATTCAATCCGCAGCCTCTCCAATAAGGTTGATTTCTTTGCCATCGGCGCAGAGATTTGGACCCAGGACGATCCTCTTGCACAACTCCAAATGCTCGCCGCCGCCAGAAACGGCTAGATTGCCACGCGCTTAGGCGGCAGGATCTGCCCAAGGCAAGGCCGAGGCCACCTGAGCGTGCAAATGCTGCGCCAAGGATTTGCGATCGGAAAATTCACTGGTGCCCACCGGTTCATGATATATCACTTGAACAAAGCCATGCCGTTTATAGGCCAAAGCCTGCAGCAAATGGCGCGCCAAATCACTATCCCCCCACCAGCCATAGAAACGCGGATCCTCCCCATCTGGGGCATGGAAGGCGAGCGTGATCGCCTGGATCGGCAAATCACCCGGCAGATCTGGCGTCAAAAAGGATTGAAACAGCGTAGGTTTAAACGGCAACACCCGCCGCCCGTCTGTCGAGGTGCCCTCTGGAAAAAACAACAACCGATGACCATGGCGCAAGCGCAGTTGCAAAAGTTGCAAATGAAGCTGCGCTTGCTTTCGATCACGGGTGATGAACTGCGTGCCAGTGGCCCGGGCGAGCCAGCCAATCATGGGCCAATTTGCAACCTCTGATTTGGCGACAAAATAAATGTCATCAAAGGCGTTCAGTGCAAAAATATCCAGCCAACTGGTGTGATTGGCCACCGCTACCCCGCGGCCCTGCAACGGCGTGCCGATCACCTCAAGGCGCATGCCCAGCACCCAAAATGCGAAACGGCACACCGATTGCGTGATCTTGGGGGTCCAAGGCCGGGCCATGCCGTAGATCGGCTTTTCCACCAAGCGTATTAAAACCAAAACAGCCAAACCGCCGAAGGTATAACCGCCCATCAATAGGCCGCGCCAAGCCACACGCAACCAGCCCGCCGCTTTGATGGGCACGGGATCAGGTTCCGTTTCAGACATCCAGGTTGGGGATTTCATCATCCTAGCCCTCTCAGGTAGATCGCTTTTTGACGCGGATTCATCGCCGCTACATCCAGCACCATGCAGACATCCACCGTATTGAACTGTGTATCAACATAGGCGCCCTCCCCAACGCAGCCTCCCAAGCGCAAATAGGCCTTAATCAAAGCCGGCATTGCGCGAAGGGCTGTTAGGCGATCAAGCTCAAGCTCCCCAAAAGCGCACAGCGGCACAGCGCCTGCTCCAATGGCTGTTGGGCGCAATGCGGCCTGCGCCAGATGCTCCCGGCCCAGCAAGGAGAGCGGTGCTTTAAATTTGGAGGGATCCGTGCCGGCAAAACTGGCTGTCCCAAAGAGAATTTCCACACCCTGCTGCGTCACATGCTGCGCCAAAGCTTGCCAAAGATAAAACATCGCCGCCCCCCCCCGGTAGGGTTTTCGCAGACAAGACCGGCCAAGCTCCATCAAAGGCCGGCCCGTGGCCAACAGCGGCGCGAGATCGAACTCGGAGGCGGAATAAAACCCGCCGGCCGCCTCTGCACCCAATCGGTTCATGATGCGGTAAACGCCCACAAGTTGTTCGGTCAAATCTGCGCCCCGCATCCGGTCCAACACCATCAAATGTTCGCAATGCCTGTCAAAGCCGTCAGCTTCAATCTCAAGATCATGATCCACCGCAGGCCCGCAGGCACCAAGCTCCCGGACAAAAACATCATAGCGCAAGCGCTGCACCGCAAACAGATCTTCCGCATCTTTTGCCAGCCGCACCTCATATGCCGAAGATATCAACATCACCCACTGCCCATTTGTGCATGCTTGACAAAAGTTATTATTTTAGAATTTGTTATCAACATGTTATATTAATTAGTTGACTAAAATTAAAACAATACGAGACCCATCAATTACAACTTTTCCAGCTTCCGGAAAATTCACCGTGATGTGATTGTTAACGTTGGACTGCACCTGGCCGATGCCCCAATCGGGCTGATTGGGGTGTTGCACGCGCTGACCGGGCTCTAAAAATGAATTCAAATTTTCCATGGACCCTCTTTTTCGAAGCCATCATATGACAGAAAAACCCGATATAACAGCCCTTGTCACAGCCCCCATATGCCATGATTTGGCCAGCCCTATAGGTGCGATTGGCAATGGCGTTGAGGTTGTCGAATTGCGGGGCAAGTCCCTCGGCGAGGAAGGAGAGTTGGTCAAAGCCAGCGTTAACGCCACCGTTGCAAAGCTGAAACTCTTCCGCATTGCTTTTGGCCAATTCCATGCGCAGGAGATGTCAAATGCCGCCGAAATCTCAGCCGTGCAAACAGATTGGAACATCATTGGCCGGATTCATGTGAATTTTGCACCCGAAAAAATGCGGAAGACAGATATGAAAACCTGTCTGTTAATATTGCAATCTATTCAAGTCGCCATGCCGCAGGGGGCCAAAGTGATGATTACAATTGAA
>JAKMFM010000127.1 GCA_022425445.1 Planktomarina sp. | reverse complement strand
AGCTTTGATTTCGACCAAAACCTCGCCGGCCTTTGGGCCTTCGAGATTGACCTCCATGATTTCAAGTGGTTTGCCGGCTTCTATGGCCACCGCAGCACGTGTTCGCATCCTGTAACTCCTCATGTTTCTTCAAACACTAGGGCAGTCGAGGACGGTATGACAACCACTATTATACCCGATGATAAGGCCCACCGGCCAGGATGGAAGCTGCGCGATAGAGCTGTTCGGACAGCATGACGCGCACCAGCATATGGGGCCAAACCATCTTGCCAAAACTCAGCACCGACTGCGCGCGCTGTAGTACCGCAGGATCGAGACCATCTGCCCCACCGATAACACAGATCAACTCGCTAGGCGCGGCATCACGAATTTGAGAAAGATGCGCAGCAAAATCTGGAGAGCTCTGCAACTTGCCCCGCTCATCAAGGGCAATCACCGCTGCCCCTTGCGGAATGGCCTTGAGCAACAAAGCCGCTTCAGCCGCCTTGCCACCGCCTTTTTTGTCCTCCAATTCGGTCAGCTCAACCGGCCCGAGACCCAACGGGCGACCGCTGCGGTTGAACCGAGCGACATAATCTTCAATGAGATCTTTCTCTGGCCCGTTGCGCAGGCGGCCCATGGCGAGAATGCGCAGGCGCATTAGGCCTCAGTCGGGCTTGGCGCTCCAGGCTCGAGCCACATTTGGTCCAACTGATAAAATTCGCGCACTTCCGGGCGGAACACATGAACGATGACATCACCTGTGTCCACAAGCACCCAATCGCCTGTGCCCTTGCCTTCCACCTTAGACAGAATTCCAAGGTCATCTTTTAAGCGACTTTTCAGCTTTTCAGAAATGGCAGCGACTTGGCGCGTAGAGCGCCCCGAACAGATCACCATATGATCGCCAATCTCAGAGATGCCTCGCAAATCGATTTGCACGACATCTTCGGCTTTATCATCTTCTAGGGATTTTAAAACGGCGGCCAAAATAGCATCGCTCGTAACACTCGAATGGCCATTGGCCAAAGTGAGCGCGGATCCTTCCGCGTCAGACGTCAAAGACAGGACCATGTCCTCCAAAAAAATCGCCGCAACATCCCGGCGCCGGGTTTGTAGTGTTTAGCAGCCTAAATCAGATTCCTCAATCACCTGCTTTAATCGGGCAAAAATAGCTGTGATCCTGCTACAAACTTACGGATGTTTCGCCCAAAGCATCTTATATGCCGGATCTTGCACGTGCGATGGGCAAACGCGGGCAAATCTCAATCTCAGCCAATCAGGCAAGGCCAAAGGCTTGCGATTCGACAGTTTCGGGTGAATTTGTCACGCTTTGGGCGGACTGTCAGGCGATGTGCTGGAACTCAAAGAAGCGCGCACCACGGCCGTTAAATACCCGAGAACCCGAACATCTGGAGGCTTGTGCCGGACCTTGGGCCGAGGTATTCAGCGGCATGAGCATGAGTATGGTTTTCGATATCGCCGACAGAGCGCGCCTGCCTTGGCGCTTTTTTGGTGTTGCGAAATCCAACCTGCGGCCGCGCCGAAACGGCTAACCCCATTTGCAAGACACTACAGATTTGACGAACTATAAAAGGAACGCCTCACATGGCCCCTAAAACACTCTATGATAAAATATGGGACGCGCATGTCGCCCATGAAGCCGAAGACGGCACCTGCCTGCTCTATATCGACCGCCATTTGGTCCACGAAGTGACCAGCCCCCAGGCCTTTGAAGGGTTGCGGATGAATGGCCGGACGGTGCGCGCGCCAGAAAAAACCATCGCTGTGCCCGATCACAACGTGCCCACAACGTTGGACCGTCTTAAGGGCATAGAAAACGAAGAAAGCCGCATCCAGGTCGAAGCGCTGGACACCAACGCACGGGAGTTCGGGCTTGTCTATTACCCAGTGGATGACGTGCGACAGGGCATCGTGCATATCATTGGCCCTGAGCAGGGCTGGACCTTGCCAGGAATGACCATTGTCTGCGGCGACAGCCACACCGCCACCCATGGCGCGTTTGGCGCGCTGGCCCATGGCATCGGCACCTCAGAGGTGGAGCATGTTCTCGCCACGCAAACTTTGATTCAGAAAAAATCAAAAAATATGAAGGTTGAAATCACCGGCAAATTGAGTCCGGGCGTGACTGCGAAAGATATCACCCTGGCGGTGATTGGCGAGACCGGCACGGCCGGTGGCACAGGCTACGTGATTGAGTACTGTGGCGAGGCCATTCGTAGCCTCTCAATGGAAGGCCGCATGACGGTGTGCAACATGGCCATTGAAGGCGGTGCACGCGCTGGTCTCATCGCGCCAGATCAGACCACATTCGACTATTGCAAAGGCCGCCCCAATGCCCCCACAGGCAAAATATGGGAGGAAGCGCTGGCCTATTGGAAAACACTTCATTCCGACGATGATGCACATTTCGACAAGGTCTTGACCTTAAAGGGTGAAGATATCGCCCCTGTGGTCACTTGGGGCACCAGCCCGGAAGATGTCTTGCCGATCACCGCAAAGGTGCCGGCAGCACAGGATTTCTCCGGAGGCAAAATCGAAGCGGCACAGCGCAGTCTTGACTATATGGGCCTTACGGCTGGAACAGCCTTGTGTGACATTGAGATTGATACCGTCTTCATCGGATCTTGCACCAATGGGCGGATCGAAGATCTGCGCGCGGCAGCGGAGATCTTGAAGGGTCGCAAGATCAAAGAGGGCATGCGCGCGATGGTCGTGCCGGGCTCAGGTTTGGTGCGTGCCCAGGCGGAAAAAGAAGGGCTGGCGGACATCTTCAAAGAGGCCGGTTTCGAATGGCGCCTGGCGGGATGCTCGATGTGTTTGGCGATGAACCCCGACCAATTACAACCGGGCGAACGCTGTGCGGCCACTTCAAACCGCAATTTTGAGGGCCGCCAAGGCCGCGGTGGACGTACACATTTGATGAGCCCGGCCATGGCCGCAGCCGCTGCTCTGACTGGAAAATTGGTTGATGTGCGGGAGATGATCTGATGGAAAAATTTGAAAAATTGACCGCAATTGCGGCGCCCATGCCTTTGATCAATATCGATACCGATATGATCATTCCCAAACAATTTTTGAAAACCATCAAACGCTCTGGGCTCGGCGTCAGTGCCTTCCATGAGATGCGCTACAATCTCGATGGCAGCGAAAACCCTGACTTTGTGCTGAACCATGAGGCTTATAAAGGCGCCAATATCCTTGTGGCGGGTGACAATTTCGGTTGCGGATCGTCACGCGAACATGCGCCTTGGGCGTTGCTTGATTTTGGGATTCGCTGCGTGATCTCCACCAGCTTTGCCGATATTTTCTACAATAACTGCTTTAAAAACGGTATTTTACCTGTGGTTGTCACGGAAGACGAGCTGCAACGGCTGATGAAGGATGCCGAAAAAGGCAGCAATGCACGAATGGTTGTTGATCTGGAAAACCAGCAGATTGAGACATCTGACGGTGAGGTGATCGCCTTCGATGTGGATCAACACCGCAAGCATTGCTTGATCAATGGCCTCGACGACATCGGCCTATCGATGGAAAAAATTGCATCTATCGACGCCTTCGAAACGCAAATGGCGCAACGGGCGCCTTGGGTCTAATATCATTGGCCAGCCAGAAATTGGCTGGCCAAATCAACCCCATCAGCAATCCGCATTTCCAAATACGTTGCGAAATTCGTATAGTCATTGATCCAAAATTAAGAATTTTACGCTCAACTTACGCTCGTTATGAGCCAGACGTTCGACCCAAATGCCATTTTGTTCATCCACCCATCGCATCCATCAATGCGGCGGCAACGCTATCTGCGCAAGTTTCAGGCCTGGATGCGGGCGCTCACACTCTTAATCATATTGTGTCTGATCTACCCAACGCCAGCAATCAGCGAAACACTGCGATTGGCCAGCTATACCGCCACGCTTGAACGCAATGCATCGGGGTTGTTATATCGCGAAATCATACACGGCAAATCATCTCAAATTCGCGCGGCGCTCCGGCTTATAGCGACAATCCAACCGGATATTTCGGCCTTGCACGATGGCGCGGTGCATTGGCCAGCCAAGAAACTTCCGGATCCCCAGGGCAATTCGCACAGATTGATCTGGGAGGATGTCTCACTTCCTTGACCCCATAGGCCCATGGGGCTAGTCAGCAAGCTGAGACAAACGAAAGGGCTTTTCATGAGCAACCACTCCCTCCTAATCTTGCCCGGCGACGGGATTGGTCCTGAAGTCATGACCGAAGTGCGCAAAGTCATTGCCTGGCTTGCCGACCATAGGGACATAAGTTTTGACCTGTCAGAAGATCTGGTCGGTGGCGCAGCCTATGATGTGCACGGCGTGCCCTTGCATGATGACACTATGGCAAAAGCACAAGCCGCAGATGCGGTATTGCTTGGCGCTGTTGGTGGACCGAAATATGACACTCTTGATTTTTCCTTGAAACCAGAACGCGGCCTGCTGCGCCTGCGCAAGGAGATGGATCTTTTCGCAAACCTCCGCCCCGCTCAATGTTTTGATGCGCTCGCCGATTTTTCCTCGCTCAAACGCGATGTTGTTGCGGGTTTGGATATCGTTATCGTGCGCGAATTGACCTCCGGCAGCTATTTTGGCGAACCCCGCGGCATCTTCAAAGAAGGCAATGAGCGCGTAGGCATCAACACGCATCGTTATACCGAATCCGAAATCGAACGCGCCGCGCGCGCAGCCTTTGAGCTGGCCCGCCGCCGCAGCAACCGGGTTTGCTCGATGGAAAAAGCCAATGTGATGGAAGCGGGCGTTTTGTGGCGCGATGTGGTCACCGAAGTGCATCAGGCAGATTACGCCGATGTCGAACTCTCGCATATGTACGCCGATAACGGCGCCATGCAGCTGGTGCGCGCACCGAAGCAATTTGACGTGATCCTCACCGACAATTTGTTTGGCGACATTCTCTCCGATTGTGCGGCGATGCTGACAGGCTCGCTTGGGATGTTGCCCTCTGCCAGCCTCGGCGCGCCGATGGAAAATGGTCGCCCCAAAGCACTCTATGAACCGGTGCATGGCTCCGCACCAGACATCGCAGGACAGGGCAAAGCCAATCCAACGGCCTGCGTTTTGTCTTTCGCCATGGCGCTGCGCTATTCCTTCGATCTTGGCGCAGAAGCAACGCGCATTGAAAAAGCGGTCGAAAAAGTCCTCGCCGATGGGGTGCGCACGGCGGATCTGTTGCAGGCCGAAGGCGATACCGCCGTTTCCACAACCCAAATGGGCGATGCCATCGTGGCTGCTTTGACCGCCAGCCTTTAGGGCATATTTCGAAAAAAAAATGAAAAACGCTGGATACGCCTGGCGTTTTTTTTTGACAAAGCCGGAGAAAACCACTGCACTGCTCCTATGGATATTATTGACACCCACCGTTACCCGATTGACCAACCTGAAAGTGCAGAATTTCGTGCGCTTTGCGCCCGATGTCAGGCGGATCTTGAGTCTCAAGGACTTTTCAACCTGCCAGGTTTCCTGCGCCCTGAGGCCATCGAGTGCACTCTCGATTGGGTGAAACCAGTGATCGCGCAGGATGCTTTTGTGCATAAGCGGGCTCATAACATCTATTTTAAAAAGGAAATCCCCGGCCTCGCGCCCGATCATCCGGCCTTGCGAGAGCTCGAAACCACAAATCATACAATTTGCGCTGATCAAATTGAGGGCAGCCCCGTGACCCAACTTTATGACTGGCCTGCTTTTGCCAGCTTTTTGGCTCGTGTCATGAATAAGCCGGCCCTTTACACTATGGATGACCGGATCGCCGGGGCAAATGTCATGACCTATTACCATGGCGAAGCTTTGAACTGGCATTTTGACCGCTCAGAATTCACCACAACACTGCTCTTACAAGCGCCGAAGGCCGGCGGCGAGTTTGAGTATTTTCGCGATCTGCGCACCGCAGGGGATCCCAACTATGCCGGGGTGGCAGAGCTATTGATGGGCAAGCGCCAGACGCAGATCTGCCCGCAAGAGGCGGGAACTCTGAATGTGTTTCGCGGCGTGAACACCGCGCATCGGGTCACGCCCGTGAAGGGTGACCGGCCGAGAATCAATGCGGTTTTAACCTATTACGAAACTCCTGGCCGCCGATTTTCAGAGCAAGAGCATCTCGGATTTTATGGCAGAACATTGGGCTAAAGGCCTATTGTGTCGCAGATAGACATCGGAGGGGTCGTCTTTGTAAATTTATTGTGTGCAACATGTATACAATTTAAGGCAAGGAGCCCCGATGACCCAAAACCGCAAATCCCAATGTTTAGATACCATACGTCAACAAATCCTATCACTCGCACTCCCGCCGGGCAGTGATTTAGACGAGACCAAACTGGGTGCCGAATTTGGCATATCGCGCACACCGCTGCGCGAGGTTTTGCAAAAACTCGCCGGGGAAGGCTACGTCGATATCACCCAAAACAAGGGGGCCAAAGTCGTCTCAATGGATATGGCGATGATGCGCAGTTTTTTTCAAACGGCGCCGCTGGTCTATGCCAACATCGCGCGGCTGGCCTGCGAAAATCGTAGCCTGCCACAGGTGAAGGCCCTCAAAACCAGCCAGCAACACTTTAAAAAAGCCACCCTCAATCATGACCCCGCACAAGCGGCGATGCACAATCATCAATTTCATCAAATCATTGGGGACATGTCACAAAATTGCTACTTGATTCCAAGCCTCCAGCGGATGCTCATTGATCATACGCGCCTAAGCCAAACCTTCTATCGGCCTGCGTCACCAGCTGAAAGCGCGCTTGTCAGACAAGCCTGCGATCAACATGATGACATGATCGCCGCCATTGAAGACCAGCAGGTTGACGCTGCTGTGGCCTTAACTTTGCAGCACTGGGCCCTGTCGCAAGACCGAATGGAGCGTTTTGTGCGCCCCGATCCATTGCCGGTTGAACTGACCATCCCGAAGGAGACAGCCCATGCAATTTGAAGGCATCTATACCCCGGTCATTACCCCTTACCACAATGATTTTTCGTTAAATCACGATGCGTTGGAAGCCACAATCAATCGTTTGATTGAGGCTGGAGTTCATGGATTGATCGTCGCGGGTACGACCGGCGAGTATTACGCGCAAACCACTGAAGAGCGGATTGAAATGATGTCGATTGCCCAAGAAATAATTGCCGGCAGGCGGCCAATGATTGTCGGCACCGGCGCGATTCGCACCGAGGATTCAATTCTCTATGCCAAGGCGGCTAAAACGGCAGGTGCGGATGCACTTCTAATTGCCACCCCGCCTTATGCCTACCCGACAGGCCGCGAAATTGCCCTACACGCTATGGCGATCGACCGCGCCGCAGATCTTCCGGCCATGCTTTACAATTATCCTGGTCGGATGTGCGTCAATATGGATGAAGAGACCCTGGACCGTCTGGGACGCAGCTCAAATTTTTGTGCCATTAAGGAAAGCTCGGGTGATCCCAATCGGCTGCATATGCTGGCCCGCGATTATCCTCATATTGCCCTTTCTTGCGGCATGGACGATCAGGCCTTGGAATTCTTCGCATGGGGCGCGCGCAGCTGGGTCTGCGCCGGGTCCAATTTTGCCCCCGAGGCGCATATTGCGCTCTACCAAACCTGCGTTGTGGAGGGAAATTTCACCAAAGGGCGCGCAATTATGTCGGCAATGCTGCCCTTGATGCGGGTGCTCGAACAAGGTGGAAAATTTGTTCAATGTATCAAATACGGCCTGACGCTCCGCGGCATTGACGCCGGACCACCCCGCAAACCGCTGCAACCGCTCAACAAAGACGACAAACGCCAATTGGCTGAGGTCATCACCACAATGGACATCGCCATTGCAAATATCATGGGAGAAGGCGCATGAGCGACTTACTAACAACCGCGGAGTACAAAGCGCTGGCCGCAGATCTCGACCTCCCGCGCACCGCCTTTATTGACGGCAAGTACCGCGCTGGTCATGGCGCTGTTTTTGCGACTTTGAACCCCGCCACCGGGGTGCCGCTTGCCGAAATTTCTGGCTGTAATGCGCAAGATGTAGATCTTGCAGTGTCCAAAGCCCGTGAAGCCTTCGATCAAGGCCATTGGGCCAAACGCGCACCATCGGACCGCAAAGATGTGTTGATCCGCCTGTGCAAGTTGATCACACGCAACCGCCGGGAATTGGCCGTGATGGAAAGCCTCGACAGCGGCAAGCCGATCTCAGATTGTGAGACCATCGATATTCCCGAGACCATCGAAACCTTGAAATGGCATGCGGAGTTGACTGACAAAATTTATGACCAAACGGCCCCGGCGCAGGAAGATGCTATTGCCATGATTTTACGCGAACCCATTGGGGTCGTCGCCGCTGTTTTACCGTGGAACTTTCCATTGTTGATGATGGCTTGGAAAATCGGACCCGCTTTGGCTGCCGGCAATTCTGTCATCGTAAAGCCTGCTGAGCAAACCAGCCTCACAGCTCTGCGCTTGGCCGAATTGGCAACACAGGCCGGCCTGCCCCGCGGGGTCTTGCAAGTCCTGCCCGGTGATGGGCCGAGTGTGGGCGCGCCGCTTGGCACGCATATGGATGTGGATATGGTCAGCTTCACAGGCTCAACCGAAACGGGGCGGCATTTCCTGCGCTATGCCGCTGACAGCAATTTAAAGAAGGTTGTCCTGGAATGCGGCGGCAAAAACCCCTGCGTGGTTTTTGATGATGCCGAAAATCTCGATGCTGTGGCCCGTCATGTGGTCAATGCTGCCTTTTGGAATATGGGTGAGAATTGTTCCGCCGCCTCTCGCCTGATTGTCCATCAAGCCGTAAAAGCGCCCCTAATGGAGCGGATCTTAGCGCGGTTGCGAGATTGGAAAACGGGAGATCCGCTCAACCCCGCCCATCACCTGGGTGCACTCATTGATGCGGAGCATTGCGCCAAAGTGGCCAGCTATCTCACAGGCACCGCTTTGGCCGGTGGCATCGCCGACGGGCCCTATGTGCAGCCAACGATTTTCGAGGTCAGCGCAAAAGATGCCAAAGCCGTTGATGAAATTTTTGGACCAATTCTAAGCTTGCTCACCGTCGCCAGCAATGATGAGGCCATCTCGCTGGCCAATGACACCCCCTACGGGTTGGCCGCCTCTGTATTCACCGCCAATACCCGCAACGCCATTCGCGCCGCCCGCGACATCAAGGCCGGCACCGTGACCGTCAATACCTATGGCGAAGGGTCCATTGCGACACCCTTCGGTGGCTATAAACAATCGGGCTTCGGCGGGCGCGACAATGGCATTCATGCCCATGACCAATTCACCGAAACTAAAACCATTTGGATTGACCTCACCGACCCGCGCGATGGCGACAATGTGGACTGACGGGCCGCAAGTTTTGCGCCTAAGGAGGAGCTCTTATGGCTGATGCAGTAGGAACGACGCGGCGCGGCCGCGGTGCGCGTAAAACCATAAGACAAACCCGCGATGTTGCAATGTTGCCCGCGCTGAAACGCCGTCTGCCCTTAACCGAGCCAATGGATCAAGAGCAGATCGAGAAAATTGATGCGGCCTCCATGAGCATCCTTGAGGATGTCGGCGTGGTATTTCGCGACCCCATTGCCATTGCAGATTGGCGTGCCGCGGGGGCGGATATTCGCGATGGAGACCGGGTGCATTTAGACCGCGGTCTTGTGCGTGAATTGATCTGCTCTATTCCCTCAAGCTTCACCTATCACGCGCGCAACCCGGCCAACAACCTGCCGTTCGGTCACGATCATTCTATCTTTGTACCAATGACCGGCGCCCCCTATCTGCGGGATCTCGAGGACGTCAGGCGCAACCCAACTTTGGAAGACTTGGCCAATTTTCATAAATTATCGCATATGCTGCCCGCAATCCATTCTTCGGCTCACCACATTGTAGAGCCCTATGATCACCCAATCAGCCAAAGGCATTTGCGCATCACCTATTCGTCGATGAAACATTCCGACAAGACCTTCATGGGCATGACCACAAGTCCCAAAAATGCCGAAGATGTCATGGAGATGTGTGCGCTGCTCTTTGGTGCGGATTTTATGCAAAGTCACCCCGTCGTCACAGGCAACTGCAATGGTAACAGCCCGCTGGTTTGGGATGAAACGATGCTAGGAGCGCTGCGAGCCTTTGCCAAATACAACCAACCCATCTTGTGCAGCCCCTTCGTTCTAGGCGGCGCCAATACCCCCGCTTCGGTCGCCCCAACCGTGGCGCAGCTCAATGCCGAAGCCCTGAGCTGTCTGGCCTACTCGCAGGTTGTGCGCAAAGGCACCCCCGCAATCTACGGTCATTATTTGGCCACTGTCAGCATGCGGTCCGGCGCACCGATGGCCGGCACGCCTGAAATCAGCTTGATGAATTTCATGATTGGCCAAATGGCTCGCCATTATGACGTACCCTGGCGGACTTCGAATACTTTGGGCGGAGCAAAAATTCTTGACGCACAGGCCGGGTATGAGAGCGCCATGACGTTGAATGCAGTGCTAATGGCGGGGGCGAATTATATCTGGCACAGCGCTGGATGGAATGAGGCCGGCATGCATTGCTCGATGGCGAAATTCGTGGTGGATGCGGAGCTTTGCGCTATGGGGTATCGCATGGCCGAGGGCATACGCTGGGATGATTTCGAAGGGGCCATGCAGGCGGTGCGCGACATTGGACCCGGTGGGCATTACCTGGGCCATTCACACACGCTTGAAAACTTCCAACGCGCGTTCTTCATGCCCGAGATGTTTGACAATAATTCGATTGAGCAATGGCAGGCAGATGGCGCGCTTGATACAAACACCCGCGGGCTGATACGCGCGCGTCAAATGCTCGACGACTATGAGGAACCAAAATTGGACCCCGGCATTGATGAAGCCCTGCGCGACTACATCGCGCGACGCGAACGCGAGATCCCAGCTGCTGACGCGCTGAACCAAGAGTATTGAAGATGAAAGTCTCGCGCCTGCCTATCGATCCCGGTCCGGCCGCTTGGGCAGATCTGCTGCCGCCCGCCGCACCGGCCCAGAAGCTAGAAGGCGCGCAAACCGCAGATTGGTTGGTGATTGGCGGCGGCTTTGCGGGCCTCTCAGCACTGGCACGTCTCAAGCAGCTGCACCCGGCCGATAAGATTATTCTGCTTGAGGCCAGCCGGATTGCTGAAGGACCTGCCGGGCGCAATTCAGGGTTTATGATTGATCTGCCCCATGATCTGGCCTCAGAGGATTATGGGGGGGGCGTCAGCGAAGACCAGCACCAGATCGCAGCCAATCGCGCCGCTATTGCCTTCGCTCGCAAGATGGCCGAGGTATTTGCACTGCCCCGCGAGGCCTTTAACCCCTGCGGCAAATTCAATGCAGCCGCCAGCGCAAAAGGCCATCAGCACAATCGAGACTATGCCCACCATTTGACCCGAATGGGCGAATCTTGGGAGATGTATGATGCGGCGCAAATGGCGGAATTGACTGGAACCAACTATTATCAATCTGGCCTCTACACCCCCGGTACGGTCATGCTGCAACCGGCCATGTATATTCGCGGCATTGCCCGCGGCTTGGCATGCCATAATGCCAAGATTTTCGAAAATTCGCCCGTAACCGCGCTCGATCACAATGGGGATTGGTCAGCCACCACCCCATCGGGCAAAGTGACAGCGCCGCGGGTCATTCTCGCCGTCAATGGCCATGCCAATTCCTTCGGACTTTACCCGCAACAGCTTCTTCATGTATTCACCTACGCCAGCATGACCCGCGCCTTGACCGCCCAGGAGGTGAAATCCTTAGGCGGGGCACGCAATTGGGGCGCCACACCTGCCGATCCCTTAGGGACGACCGTGAGGCGCATATCTGGGATTGGGGGCGATCGGATCATCATCCGAAATCGCGCCACTTTTGATCCATCCATGCAGGTCTCACAGCGGCGCATCCGCGCGGTGTCACGCAGTCATGATGCAAGTTTTTCTACCCGTTTCCCCGTGCTGCGCCATGTCTCCATGCAATATCGTTGGGGCGGGCGCCTGTGCCTTTCGCGCAATAATGTCGCCGCTTTTGGCGAGGTCATGCCCGGGCTCTATTCGGCCTGCTGCCAAAACGGATTGGGCACGGCCAAGGGGACACTGCATGGCATGCTGGCCGCGGAGCTGGCCAGTGGGCATGACAGCGCGCTTTTGCAGCGGGTCCAAAAACAATCCCCTCCGCGCCAACTGCCGCCGCCGCCTCTGGCCTGGCTTGGCGCCAATGCGCTGATGAAATGGGGCGAGTGGAAGGCCGGCGTGGAACTTTAAGCCAGCACAGCACCGATCTGACGACACTCTATCTCGGCGGCAGCCCAACCAAAGCGCGGGAGGCCGGTTCACGCAGGTGAAAATCTTCCCCCGCATAGGCCGCGCCACCCGGCCCACAAAGATAGGCAATCGCCTGCGCCGCATCCGAGGCTGGAATATGATCGGATAGTTGCAATTGGCTGACCGGATTAACCCCACTGGCTTTGATCTCAACCTGCATCTGCGTTGCCACTGTGCCGGGGCTCAACCCCAAACAGCGAAGGCCCTGGTCACCATATTCAGCATGCCCAGAACGGGTCAATTGCAGCACAGCGGCCTTTGAGGCGCAGTAATGGCTCCAGCCTTCCAGCACCCCATAAGCGGCACCGGATGAAATATTGAGAATGGTCCCGCTCCCCTGGGCTGTCATGACCGGCAGCGCCGCCTTCATCATGTAAAAGACACCTTTGACATTCACATCTATCACCCGGTCCCAATCGGCGGGTTCGAAATCTACCAACCGATCTACAGGCAAGAGCATGCCGGCATTGTTAATAACGATATCAAGACGACCAAATTGCGCCACGGTTTGATCAACCGCTGCCTGTACCTGCTGGAAATCGGCAACATCGCAGGCAATCGCCAGCGCTTTTGGCCCAATTTTCTCAGCTAATTTCACCAATTCACCCTCAGAACGCGCGGTCAATGCCACCTGTGCCCCAAGGGATGCAAAATGTTCAGCGGTCGCGGCTCCAATACCGCGGCTTGCACCAGTTATCAAAACTGTTTGCCCTGAAAAATCCATTCTTGTCACGCCTTTCGAATTGCCTAACCAAAGGCTAGCTCTCACGGCCAATTGGCACAAGGCATCACTTCTGGCTTTACCCAGGCCGCAAGCCGTGGCACCACAGCCTCAAATCGGAGATTGCCATGCGCGCGACATTGATAATTTTGACTTTTGCCTATGTCTTGTCTCAGTTTTATCGGGCATTTCTGGCTGTTTTGGCAGCCCCCTTACAGGCAGATATTGGCGCCACAGCCGCGCAGCTCTCGGCGGCCTCTGGCTATTGGTTTTTGACCTTCGCCCTGATGCAAATACCCGTCGGTTGGGCCTTGGACACTTTGGGCCCGCGGCGTACCAATGCCGCGCTTCTCGCTTTTGGAGCCGGTGGGGGCGCTTTGGTTTTCGCAGCCGCGACCGAACCTTGGCATATCTCGGCCGCGATGACGATGATCGGTATCGGCTGCTCCTCGGTTTTAATGGCCGCATATTATGTGGTCGCCCGCAGTTTTCCAGCGGCAGCCTTCGCCACCATGGCCGCCTTCATCTTGGGGATCGGATCGGTTGGCAACATTGGCGCAGCCTTTCCACTCACACTGCTCGTTGAGATCTTGGGCTGGCGCATGTTCATCTTCATCATCGCGCTCATCACTCTTGTGATTGCCGCACTGTGCTACGTGATCGTCAAGGATCCGCCAAAGGTTGAGACCGATGAAAAAGGCAGCTTGCTGGATCTGCTCCGCATGCGGGCCATCTGGTTCATCTTGCCGCTTGTTCTGGTCAGCTATGCCCCCTCTGCGGGCTTGCGCGGCCTTTGGGTGGGCCCCTATTTCACCGATGTCTTCGGCGCCTCCACAGCCCAGGTCGGCACAGTGACCACGCTGATGGCTTTGGCGATGATTGCCGGCACCTTTTGCTATGGTCCGCTTGACCGCCTATTGGGGACGCGCAAATGGGTGATTTTCACAGGCAATTTGATTGGCGG
>JAKMFM010000095.1 GCA_022425445.1 Planktomarina sp. | reverse complement strand
ATCACAACAACAACCGCCACGGTTTGGCTCAGGGTTTTAAGTTTCGGCGTCACTCGCTGGCCTCCTCGGTCACCGATGCGCGCGGCGCGTGATCATAACCCTCAACCGGGCCAGTATTGGTAATCTTCACCAAGCTCAGCACGGCCACCAATCCGATAAACAGCACCAAACACACAGCTACCCCAAGGTTTTGGCTGCGCCGGCGCCTATGTATGTCTGTTTCAACACGAAAACTCATGACCAGCCTCCTAAACCATAGAGCGCAAGCAGCGCCTCTGCCAAAATCGCAAGGAAATGCACAAAGAGATAGAGCAGCGAGAATTTAAAAAAGGCGCGCTCGACTTTGAAATTATCCGCCTCCGACGCCTGTTCATCGCGCTGCCAAATGCGCAACGCGTCCCGAAGGACGATCGTGTTGCAGATCAACGCCACGGTCAGATATATCACTCCACCAATCGAGGTGAAGGCCAGTCCAATCGCTAGGGCCGCTTGCAGCACCGCATAGGCAAAAATATGACGGCGGGTCGCCGGACGTCCGTGGGTCACGGTCAGCATCGGCACATCGGCGTCATCGTAATCTGAGCGCATAAAAAGAGCGAGCGCCCAAAAATGCGGCGGAGTCCACATAAAGATCAACGCAAACATCAAAACCGCCTCTATAGAGACCGAGCCCGTGGCTGCGACCCAACCGATCAGCGGCGGAAAGGCCCCGGCTGCGCCACCAATCACGATGTTTTGTGGCGTCACGCGCTTAAGCCATATGGTGTAAATCACCGCGTAAAAGAAGATGGTAAAGGCCAGCCATGCGGCTGCGTGCCAATTGGCTGCAAGTCCCAGCATAAGAACGGAGAGACCAGACAGCGCCACTCCCAACCCCAATGCCGCATCGGGCGAGGTACGCCCAGAAGGAATAGGGCGGGACTTTGTACGGCGCATGATCGCGTCAATATCGGCATCCCACCACATATTCAAAGAGCCGGATGCTCCCCCTCCGATAGCGATGAACAAAATCGCGCAAAAGGCTTCAACCGGATGCAAGCTCACCGGGGCCGCCATCAAGCCAACGAAGGCTGTGAAAACCACCAACGACATCACACGCGGCTTGAGTAAGGCCACATAGTCGCCAAACACCGGATCGTACTCTGCGCTATGATCTGACACCTTCGTCATCTACCTTTTGCTCAATGCTGGTTTAGTTTGATGCTATTTGCACAGTTTGCGGCACGCCAGCGAGCTCTTCAATCGTGCTGGACAGCCACGCGTCATATTGCTCTTGGCTCACAACTTTCACCGTGATCGGCATGTAAGCATGGGCCTGACCGCAGAGTTCGGAGCATTGTCCAAAGTAAATGCCCTCTTTCTCTGCCGCAAACCACAGCTCAGCCAGACGGCCCGGAACCGCGTCTTGTTTCACGCCAAAGGCCGGGATGGTCCACGAGTGGATCACATCCGCACCAGTCAGCTGCATCACAACCGTCGCTCCGACCGGCACAACAACAGCAGTATCGGTGGCCAGCAGATATTCATCGGGCGCATATCCGTAATCGGCCAATTCGTCTTTTTGCAGCATCACACTGTCAAATCCAAAGTCATGGTCAACATATTCATAGCCCCAATACCACTGGTATCCGGTGACTTTAATGGTGATATCGGCTTCTGGGATTTCTTGCTGCTTGAACAAAATCGGCAACGAGTAGGCACCAATCACAACCAAGATCGCCACAGGAACAACGGTCCAAGCCACCTCGAGTACCGAATGATGGGTGAAAGTGCCTGGCGTGTCGTTACGGCTGCGATGGAACTTGAATGCTGCATAGGCCAGCAAACAAGTCACAAAGACAGAGATCACGGTGATGATGACCAACAAGAAATTGTCGAGCCAGACAAGATCGCGCATCAATTCGGTTGCCGGAAACTGAAAGCCCATGCCTTTGGGCTCGGGCTTGCCGATGGTTTCCAACCCTTGAAAATTTTCTTGTGCATAAGCAACGCCAGCCAATATAACCAGAGCTGCACTTAACAGAGACGTAAGAATTCGCATTTTCTACCCTATGTCTTTTGCGCCTTCGCGCTTTTCCGCCACACGAATGTGCGACGCGTGATTGTATTTTACGCAGCATCAATCATAACATTGCCAAACACGCAATTGGTTGATCCGCGTCAAAGGGACGCCAGTGGCAAAATTCACCCGCGAAAACCACTTTTCGCCAAAATATCGCAAGGAATTTCATGACTGATTCTCTATTTCGCCCGTTTGAGACCCAT